>NZ_NPDX01000002.1:0-300000 GCF_002811945.1 Leptospira harrisiae
ATGGTAGTTATGTGACAGGATCTAATTTTGGAACCTGGGATCCAAACTCCCATTCCTCGGTGATATTGATGGATACATATTCTTTTTGTTCAGGTTTTAATTCGGACTCATCAAGTAACTCAGCCATACCTGAGATAATATTCAGTGGAGTCCTAATTTCATGGCTCATATTGGCTAAAAAATCGTTTCTAGCTTTAACGGACTTTTCCATTCGTTCGATAGCTGAGTTTAATTCAATAGTTCTCTCATTTACCTTATTTTCTAAGTTTTCATTAAATAAAGTTAATTCGTTTGTAAGTTTTTCATTTGTACTAAATGCCTCCGAATGCCTGACCGCTAATATGATTCCTTGAGTAAAAATCATAAAAATTAAGCCATAAGATGCAGTAAATGGAAATTGTATCTTCTCTTGGATAATTAACATATCAATTATGATTGTGATTAGGGCAATGAACATACTCCCTAATGATAACCATGAATGTTTTATCTTTTTTTTAATTGAAAGAACATTTAGTGCGATAGTTGACAGGCTTAAAATTAATACTATATATTGAAAGTGTAAAACTGTATACGAAATAGATAACGTATCAACTAGTAATGAATAAGCAAAGTAGCTTATAGAAATAGTATAACATGAAAATATAATTTTATTTTTAAATTTAAATTCGATTGGTAATGAGAAAAAATGGAATGCGAGACTTGGTGCAAAATACATTGCACTATATTCAATTAATAAAAATAGTTTATAATTTCCATTTGGGAAAAATTCACGTAAAATTTGTTCATTTTGTACCAATGCTCTGATCAGTAGGAAAAAACATAAAATCGAAAAGATTAAACTAGATTTATCCGAATTTCTAATTAAAAAATAGAAAAAATAATATAAACTGATAATAAATAGAACACTAATTGAAAATAGATCGGAAATCTTTCGTTCATTGGAAATTGAATTGATTGCTTTTGGAGAACCAAGATATATTTCTCTACCGATTCCACCAACTCTATGTTCAAAATTAGATTCGTGAACGACAATGTTTAGAATTTCTGAATTCGAATAAATATATCCGATGGAAGGTGCATGAACATTTTTTGAAGTTTCCTTTTTTGTTCCGAATGTTCCTACAGATTGTGAAAGTTTTCCGTTAACAAATAATTCGTAAGCACCTGCATGGTAATCGACTCTCAATAATAAGACTTTATTTTTCCAATGTTCAGGTATTTTAACTTGGAGGAAATAAGTAGCATATCCGGTACTGCCTAGTTTTTTCCCATTAATCATTTTTTGATTCCAAGAACTTGGAACAATGATGGTTTCTGATTCGGATTCTAAATTTTCTAGTTGGTTTGCATTTTTAGATTCATTCCAAAAAAATTTCCATTCACCTTTTAAATTTGCGAACTCATTTTTTATGATTTGGTCATTAGGATTGGATAAATCGAGATACCCATTCTTAGCTACTGGTGAATTTGAATGGAATATGAACTGATTGCACTGAAAGAAAGTAAGTTGGTTTACTAAAAAAAGAAATAATAACGTTACCTTTCGATTTCCTAAAACCACTACTTTTAGAAAATTCGATACTAATCATTGGCTGTCTACTAGAATTACCTACTCATTTTTGATCTATTTATATATCCTTAAAATGATAAAAAAATTCCGAGTAACTTAAAAGTTACTCGTTTTCCTTTCTCCGTCCGGTTCTTTTTGACCTCTCCATCCACCACCAAGTGCTTTATACAAACCGACGTTAGATTCTAGTAAACTATATTTTAATTCATACACTTCGATCTGCGCTTCTAAGAAGTCGCGTTGTGTGAATAAAACATCTATGTAATCGATACGGCCGGCTTTAAAGAGAATGTTAGAAATTTCTACAGATTCTTTTAAATTTAACACTTGTTTTGTTTTTGCTTCAAATTTTTGGTTTAGATTGTTTATTTTTACGATTTGGTTAGTGACTTCTGTAAAGGCTTTCAAGAGTGATACTTCATAGTTGTATAAAGCTTGGATCTGCAAATTGTTTGCTGTTGCATAATTTGCTTCAATGGCTTTTCTGTTAATGAGTGGTGCAATGATTCCGCCTCCTAAACCATAAGCTAAGGAAACCGGTGTACCTTTAAAATGTTTTGAATTAAAAGCTTCATATCCAATGTTTCCATCAATCATTAGTGAGGGGTAAAAGCGAGCTCGTGCTACTTCGACATCTAATTTTCTTGATTCTAAAATCAAAGTAGCTTGTTTGATGTCTGGACGATTTTCCAAAAGATCAACTGGAACCGATTTTTGAATTTCAGGCAGAGAGATATCTAAAAAATCTTCAGATCTCCTTGTGATTTTTTCTGGAAATCTTCCTAATAAAAAGTTCAAACGGTTTTCGGTGATAGCGATGCGTTGGACTATATCATATTTCCTTGCTAAATTTTTTGAAACTTCTGCTTCAAATCGTTTCACAGCTAGAGAGGTTGTCCTTCCAGCTTCTCTTTGTAGAACTACCATTTCTTTGACTTTTGTTAAAACTTCAATATAGTTCTCCACCAAGCTTAACTGGTTATCAAGGGCAACTAATTCAAAATAAGTATCTGTAATCTCCGCAACTAAATTGGTGACAACATATCGTTTTCCTTCGATACCAGCCAAATACCGAAGATAAGCTGATTTAGTTGCATTTCGTAATTTTTTCCAAATATCAATTTCCCAACTCATTACGAGTCCGCCATGGGCAAAAAGTGTTGGTGAGTTTGCATTGGGAGTACTGAATCGTTCTTTCTGTTCACTTCCCGCATCGCCTTGTAGGGATAATTTAGGAAGATACTCCCCTTGTCTAGCGAACACTTCATTATTGGAAATGCTAATCTCTTGTTCTAGAATCGCAAGTTCCTGATTATTTTCGATGGCGACATCAATTAGTTCAACTAACTGTGATTCTTTGAAGAATTCTTTCCAAATTTGATTGGCTAACTTTTCTGATTTTTCTGAACTTTCCCAATTTGAAAATTCTTCTGGGAGTTTTAATTCTTCCTTATCTCTTTGAAAAAGTGTAGGAATACAGGAAAAATTTAGCAAAACTAAAATAGATAAAATTAATCGTTTCATTTTATTTTTTTCCTTTTCTTATTTTTTTTCTTTCTATTTCGGAAGTGATGTAGCTGGATTCAGATTCTGAAAGAGGCATATTGTCTTCTTTATAGATTAATGTTTTTCCTTTGGCAATATTTCCAAAGATGATATATAAACCTGGAACGATGATCACACCGAAGATGGTTCCAAACACCATTCCACCTAATGCACAAGCACCGATCGTATGATTTGCAATGGCACCAGGTCCAGTTGCAAAAACTAGAGGTAATAAACCTGCGACAAATGCAAAGGAAGTCATAAGAATTGGACGAAACCTTGCTTTTGCCCCTTCAATGGCAGCATCAAACACGGTTAATCCTGCTTCTTGTCTCTGTCTTGCAAATTCGACGATCAACACTGCATTTTTACCTAGTAGTCCGATTAACATAATCATTCCAATTTGAGCGTAGATATCGTTGGCAAGGCCTAACAATTTTAATAGAAAGAATGTACCAAAAATTCCTGGTGGGAGGGAAAGAATCACCGAAAAGGGAATGATAAAACTTTCATATTGCGCTGATAGGACAAGATAAACGAAGACGATTACCGCTAAAAAAATAAATATGGCTTCATTTCCTCTCGCAGCTTCATCGTAGGAAAGTCCTTCCCATCCTACTTCAAATCCTGAAGGAAGGTTTTTGGAGGCTTCTCTAATTCCTTGGATCGCATCACCAGTCGTATAACCTTTGTTTGGTAAAACATTGATCACTGATGAAGTATACGCATTGTATCTTGTAATCTCATTGGCACCTTGTTTTTGCTCAAGGGACAAAAATGCAGAGTAAGGAACCATTTCTCCTTTATCATTCGGTGTGAATAACTTCAAAATATCAGATGGTAATCTTCGAAATTCTGGAAGAGACTGAACATAAACTTTGAAAAACTGATTAAAGCGAATGAATCCTTGTTCATAGGTGCTACCAACGAGGATATCTAAATTGTCCATTGCTTCACCGATATTCACACCTTTTTGCATGGCAAGTTTTCGATCTAATTTTACTTCGAGTTGAGGAAATTTTGCGGAGTAAAAAGAAAATAAACCTGTTAATTCTTTTCTTTTCCGTAGTTCACCCATAAATTCTTCATGAACTTTATCGAATGCCGTATAATCACCACTATTTGTTTTATCCAACAAACGAAACATAACACCACCAGCAGCACCAAATCCTGGTACTGCGGGAGGTTCAAAAAATTCGATAATTGCTCCAAAATTCTTTGTATTATGTTCGAGCTCTTCCATTACATCGTGTACGGAATTTTTTCTGTCGGACCAATCTTTTAAGCTAATTAGGCATGTTCCAGCATTAGAACCTTCCCCTTCTGTTAAAATTTCATAACCAGCAAGAGAAGCTACCGAGTCGACTCCTTCAATTTTTAAAGCAACTTCTTGTAATTTACGTGCGACATCATTTGTTTTTTCAATTGTTGAGCCCGGAGGAGTTTGTATGACTGCGTAAATCATACCTTGATCTTCACCAGGAACAAAACCGGCTGGAACAATTTGTGTTAGTATCAAAAATCCAACGGTAAAACTAAGTAGGATGGATATGATAAAAACTTTTGATCCCGAAAAACGATGCATTAAGTTTACATATTTTTCTGTGACTATATCAAAATAAAAATTGAATTTGTTTAAGAAAATATCAATTGGGTTGTGAGTTTTACTTTTGTGTGTATGGGTTTTTAGAATCATAGCAGTCAACACTGGAGTGAGTGTTAAGGCTACAAATCCTGACAATACAATGGAAGTTGCCATTGTTATTGCAAATTGGCGATAGAAAACTCCCACTGGCCCTGGTAAAAAAGTAACAGGAACAAAAACGGCTGTCATCAAAAGTGTGATGGCAATGACAGCTCCACTAATTTCACCCAAAACACTTTTTACTGATAAATAAACGCTCAAATGTTCTTCTGACATTTTTGCATGGACTGCCTCGACAACAACGATGGCATCATCTACGACAATTCCGATCGCAAGTACCATTGCAAAGAGTGTAATTAAATTAATAGTGAGACCTAATGCCATCATAAAAGAGAAGGCACCTATTAATGACACTGGAACCGCGATAATTGGTATGAGGGTGGAACGCCAGTCTCCGAGAAAGATAAAAACTACAATGGCAACAAGTACAAATGCTTCTACAAGAGTATGGATTACCTTTTCAATCGCTGCATCAATAAAGTTTGAAACATCGTAACTGAGTTTGTAATCCATTTGAGGAGGAAATGTTTTCTTTAATTCTTCTAACTTTGATTTGATATCCTCGATAACTTCTTTTGCATTACTTCCTTCTGTTTGTTTGAACATAATGGCTGCAGCTGGATGGCCATCGACATCGGAGTAAATATTATAAAACTCACTATCAAGTTCTACTTTAGAAATATCTTTTAAATATAAAACTTCGCCTCCAGTTTTTGCGCGAATGATTATGTTTTCATATTGCCCAGGTTCGTTGTACCAACCTTCATAAGTGAGTGTATATTCTAATGACTGAGCTTGTTTTCCAGAACTTTGTCCAAGTCGACCCGGCCTTGCAATGATACTTTGATTTTCAATTGCTTTCATCACTTCGGCTGTTGTAACATTGTAGGCTCGCATTCGATCAGGATTTAACCAAATACGCATGGCATATTGTCTTGTTCCTAAAATCTTTGCCTGTCCGATTCCATGAATTCGTTTTAATTCAGGTAACAGAAAAACAGTAGCATAGTTATAGAGAAACTTTTCACTCGCATTTGGGTCTTTGCTGTATAAGTTTACATACAACAACATACTGGGTTGAACTGGTTGTACAAAAATACCTTCCAAACGTACTAGAGCCGGAACCCGATACATCATTTGATCTACCCTAGTTTTTACTTGAACCAACGCATCGTTTGGATTGGTTCCAGGATCAAATAATACTTGTATGATGGCATCACCTGAACTTGTAGAAGAAGAAATCATATATCGCATCCCTGCGACTCCATTGATTGCTTGTTCTAAAGTGGTGATTGTTGATTGAACTAATACTTGTGCGCTTGCACCTGGAAAGGATAAAGTGATGGTTACCCTTGGAGGAGCAATTTCAGGAAATTGTGATACAGGAATGTTTTTTATAGAAATTAATCCTACAAAAACAATTAAAACGGATAAGACGATGGCTAGAACTGGTCGTTGGAGAAATTTAGTAAACATAAATTAATCTCCTAATGTGCAGCTAAATCAAAACTTTTCAGAATATTTTCACGAGATTCTACTTTATATTTGATAACATCATCATCATGAACTTTTCCAAGTCCTTCTAATAGAATGATACCATTTTCTGTTATGCCTGATTCGACTACGAATAGATGAGGAATCTCATTTGCTATTTTGATCTCAGTGGCTTTGATTTTACCTTTAAGATTAACTATATAAACGTAGTGTTTATCTAAAACTTCAAAGGTTGCTTTTTGAGGAATGATCAATGCATCGTTTAATTTTTCATGAACTACAACATTACCAGTTTCACCGTGACGCAAAAGTCTTTCTGGATTTGGGAATGTAGCTCGAAATGGTATTGTTCCTGTTTCGCTATCGAATTCTCCTTCGATTGTATCAGCGACACCTTCGTATTTGAAAAGTTGGTTATTTGCCATTAAAAATTTAACTTTTAATGGTTTATCCCCTGATTTCCTTTCATTTGTAAAATTTAGATAATCCTTTTCAGAAACATTAAAGTAAACCCAAAGTTTTGAAATATCAGATATGGTTGTTAAAAGTGTTCCTTCTTCTACCAAACTTCCAAGACGAACTTGGAAACGATCGGTAATCCCTGTAAACGGAGCCGTAACAGTTGCCAAGTTGAGATGGATTTGAGCCAAATCCATTGTTGCTTTATTTTTTTTCAATCTAGCTTTAATTAATGATAACTCCGTTTGTGAAACCACGTTCTCCTTAAAAAGTTTTTCTGTGTTTTCATATTCGATGGAAGTTGATTCATACTCAGCTTTTGCTTTTTCGTATTGAGCATTTACAAGCATTGGCATGACTTGAAAAAGTTTTTGTCCTTTTTTGACAACTTTTCCTTCATCCATATAGATGTTTGTTAAGTAACCTTTTTCAAAAGCCCTCACTTCAATCCTTTGAATCGCTTTTACCTGGGCCACGTAATTTTTTTCAATTGTTACATCTTGTTTCCAAGGATAAGCAGCTGTAAGAGAATTTTTTTCTTCGTGGTTGCCAGAATGACAGTTTACTAGAATAAAATTTAATAAGAATATACTAATGATAAATATTGAAAATTTGCGAATATGCGAGTTTTTATACTCTAAAGAAAATTCCATGGTGTCCTCACTTTGTGAACGCAATGTTACAACAAATGATTTTGATCTACGATCATCAGGCGGCATAGGTATGCTGCCATTAAAGGGAAAAGATGTTAGGTGGAATGGATGGGAGGAGCGCGGTTCTTTGGTTTTTCTAGACTTTCAATTGAAACAGGTTCTAATGAACCGAAAGCAATCAATTCAGAGAAAAAATCAACAAGTAGTGGAGAATAAGAAGATAAAGCAGAATGAATTTGATTCTGGTGGAAAAAATCTAACTTTGCTTCTTCTTCACTTGGTTCAGAAATACTGCTAACAACAGAGTTAAAATCATATAAACTCGATGGATTATATGATTTTGTTTCAACGTTGGAAGTAAAACTAGCCGGGTATCCTTCAGTGTTAGTACTGATGAATATAAGTGAGAATAGTATGATTGCTAATCTACTCATGACAGTTTTTTTCATTACCCGAACCATCTACTGCCAGGCAATTCCCGAAAGGAGAATTGTCAACAGTTTAAAACAATTCTAAATTTGATCCAAATATTAGAAGAGAAATTGTTTGTTTTGTTATTAAAAAAATATTTTTTATTTCGCAAAAATTACAGCTTCATTTGGGAACAAAACTAAACCACCGAGGTCCAACTCTTTTTCTAATTCAAATGAGGAAGATCGATTTGTTGTACTAAATAGAATTTCACCTAGGATCCATTTTCTTGGATAAGAAACATTGACTGGCTTTGAAGAAAAGTTCAAAAATATATATGTCTCTTCTTTACCTTCTCTTCTTCTGTAATAGAGCGCCTGTTTATCGGGGCTTAGAAAAATTTTTAACTTACCTTTTCTTAGAGACTTTCTGTCTTTTCTGAGTTGGATTAATTTTTTATAAGTGTAAAACAAAGAATTGGGATCTTCTTTTTGGGATTCCACATTGACATTATGAGCATCTTCATAAAGAGGAAGCCATGGTTTTCCTGTTGAAAATCCGGTTGTTTCTGTACCATTCCAAGGCATAGGAATGCGTTCAGGATCGCGACCAGGATGAAAAGGCCAATAACGTTTCCCAACCGGGTCTTGGATTTTGTTATAAGGAACTTTCTGGCGTTTCATTCCAATTTCTTCGCCGTAGTATAAAAACGGAGTTCCTCGAAGAGTTAACATCATACAAGCTGCGAGTTTTGCTCTTGATAAGGTATCTACACCTTTTTCATACCTTGTGATATGTCTTGGGAAATCATGGTTAGAAAGAGTATAGTTTGGCCAGTTGTCTTCTCCAAGTGCAGATTCAAAATCTTTTACGATTTGAAAGAACCGTTCGGCCTTCCATGGTGAGAAGAGGAACATAAAATTAAAAGCAAGGTGCAACTCATCATTTCTACCACAGTATGTTGCAGGTAGAAGAACATTTCCTGGGAAATCTTGCATGATCTCACCAACAAACATTCGTTTTTCGGGATAGGAATCTAAAAGTTTACGCATCCGTCGAAGGATTCCATGCATTTCGGGACGATCACGATCATAAGCATGCACTTGTTTATCATAAGGTCTCGGTCCTTTCATAAAGTAGGAGGCATTGTTTCTTAAAAATTCATCTTTTACATATAAGTTGACAACATCTAGTCTGAACCCATCTACTCCCATATCCAACCAAAACTTCATCATCTTGAATATGGCATCCTCTACATCGGGATTGCGCCAGTTGAGATCTGGTTGTTCTTTTAGAAAGGAATGGAAATAATACTCACCAGTACGTTTATCATATTCCCAACCGGAGCCTCCAAATGCGCCTAACCAATTATTTGGTGGTCCATTGTGGTTTGGTTCCTTCCATATATACCAATCTCTTTTGGGACTATTGACAGAAGATCTGGATTCAATAAACCAAGGATGCAGATGCGAGGTGTGATTGACCACAAGGTCCATAATGATTCGAATTCCACGTTTATGAGCTTCCTTTAACAAACGTTTAAAGGTTTGGATGTCTCCATACACAGGATCTATTTCTTCATAATCAGAAATATCATATCCAAAATCAAACATGGGAGATGGATATACTGGAGATAACCAGATTGCATCAATTCCAAGGGAATCTTTGGAACCGGCTAGGTAATCCAATCGTTCGATGATCCCTTCTAAATCTCCAATTCCATCTCCATCGGAATCTTGGAAACTACGTGGATAAATTTGATAGATGACTGCTTCTTTCCACCATGCCATATTAAAAATTAATCTCCATGATTCCTTGGTTTTCTTTGACTCGAGCCACTGAAAGGATTCTTTCTTTGATTGCTAAGAGTAATCCAGTATCTTCAATTTTTCTACCATTTTTGGTTTGAATATGAAATGAGTCATAAGCAAAATCCGCACTGGTTGAGATCCTAACAAAAATAACATCTAACTCAAAGTCGAGTAATGTTTTTAAAATTCGATACACTAGTCCAATAGAATCGGGAACTCTAACTTCTAAAACGGAATAGGATTCGGAGATATCATTAGCAAATTTCACTAGTTCTTCTACCATTCCATCGGGAATTTGTGGGAGAGTTTTCCAAATGTTTGTTGTGGATGCTAAATCTTCGATATTAGTTTTGCCTTCAATACATTCTGTTAATGTGGTTTCAATATCTACAATTTGTTGTTCGGCAATTTCACCACTACCATACTCATCTGTGATTTGTGCTTGTAAGATAAGTTGGTTTTCTTCTGTTCGAAAGAGTCGCAAACCTACTAAGTTCAGTCCTAATGAGGATATCGTTCCAGAAAGATAAAGTAACATTTGTTTATCGGGTTTTGCAAAAATAGATAATGTGACAAATGCTGGTTCTCTTTCGGTGATCATTCGGAAGGGCAAACCTGAACTGATCCAATCAAAAAGTATGCTGAAATGTTGAAAAACTCGCCTTGGTGTATTGTAGTTTAAGTAAGAGTTGGGTCTTATTTTCATCCCAAACGCGACAATATGTTCTGCTTGTTCGGCGGTAAGGCCTTCTTTTTCGATTAAGTATGTTTCTAAAGTTGTCTCAATTCGATCTTGGGTGTCGGTTAAGTTTTCTTTTTTTTGTAGATAAGTGAGTGTAGAAGTAAAGAGAAAGTGTAATATTTCTTTTTTCCAGTTAGTTAAGATACCCTGTCCTACCGATTTTGTATCAATGATGGTGAGAATGTACAATAGTCTAAGTGTATTTTCATTAGAAAATTGTTTTGCAAAAGAAGAGATTAGTTTTGGATCATAAATATCTCTTTTGGAAGATAACTCCGACATGACTATATGTTCGGCGACGAGGAATCGTAAAAGTTCCGTATCTTCTTCAGACAATCGAAACCTTTCCGCAATGATGAGAGCAAGCTCTGCTCCGTATTGGCTATGGTCTCCCTCTTTCACTTTCCCTGCATCATGGATGAGAATCGCTAGTGCTAAAATTTCGATTTTTTCACAAACGTTAAACACATCTTGGACTTGTCGATCTTCCCATAAATCAGCGATGAGAACATCCAATTCCCTCAAGATCAAAAGGGTATGTTCGTCGACAGTGTATTGGTGGTGGTAACTGAACAGAGGAAAGTTTGTACAAGCTCCAAACTCGGGAATGAGTTTTCCAAGTATGTTACATTCATGCATTAGAGTGAGTGTATGCCCAATTCGATTTTTTTTTCTTAACATTTCCAAAAAGGTATCTAAAACAGATTTTTGATTTTTGAAATCATCATCTAAGAAATGTGATGCGAAACGAATTTGGTTTAGATCTATGCGGGAAGGTTCTTCTTGGTTGTTTTGTGATTCTGCAAAAAACTGAATGATGTCATCATACAAACTGTCTGGGTTTGAAAGTTCTTTTTGAATTCTTTTTTTATTTAAATTAGTTTTTTCATCTAAATAAGTTCCAATATAAAAATACACATCTTTTTGAGCTTTGTAAAATTGGCTCATAAATGATTCGAGAGTTTTGATTTCGTTCTTAGGACCAAAACCCAAAAATTCTGCGACCTCTGGTTGTAATCCTAAATCCAATCTATCATTTTTTCTTCCGCTGATGATATGAAGTGCAGATCTTGTTAAAAGTAAAAAATCATAAGCAGATAAAAGAGTTAAACTATCTCCAATCAGATAAAAATCAAAAATTCCTCCATCAGCAGAATCAGCGAGCGGATTGGTTTTTTCAATCCAATACATATGTTGGATATCACGAAGTCCCAATGGATCGTTTTTGATATTAGGTTCAGAAAGTAGAATTGGATTGTATGAATTGATGATTCGTTCTCTAAGATATGAAAGTTTCCATTCATTAAAAACTTTGATGGTTTTCTCTGGAATTTTTGCTAAAAATTCTGTTTTGTATTTTTGAAATAGGATCTCTGATCCTACAAGAAATCGGGAATCAAGAACAGAATGAAAGGTTTCGATTTGGTCCAAATATAAAAAAGATTCTTTGATCGTACGACAAGAATGTCCTACTTCCTTTTCATTGTTATATAAAAATGTATTAATTTTAGAAATGATTTCGCCGAGGATTTTTTCTGGTAACTTTCCATCGTGAAGATAGAGAATGTCAATATCAGAGTAGGGTGCAAGTTCCCTACGACCATAACCACCGACGGCAATCAAACATAGATGGTCTTTTAAAGGAATTCCTACAGAGACCTCGTTGAAAAGAGCACGAATGGACTCATCTACAAGATTACTCAACTGGCGAGTGAATAAGCGACCTGAAGAAACTGTTTTGGCTTTTGGAAATGTCCGTTGCAGTTTTGCCTTGAGTTCTGATTTCATCATGTTAAGATGGGTTTCCTACCTTATTGGACAACTTTAACATGAATCCGAAGATTAAAATCACAATTCAGTTTATTTTCAGCCATCTTTCCGCGTATCTGCTGGTTTCTATCCCCTATTTCCAGTTAGTAATGAAAGAGTATTATGAAGGTGAAAGCGCAGTATTCCCATTGTTCCTCATCACGGCAAACGATGGTGCCGCTTGGTCAAGGGCGATGTTTTGGCTGTTTCCCACACTTATTTTGCAAGCAATCCTAATGGTTATTTTTTTGATTCTGATTTGGGATTGGTTTCGGACTCAAACTTTCGGCAAACAGATGTTTGTTTTGGTTTGGATGAGGACTGTGCTTGGAGGTCTTGCAGCGATTTCTCCCGCTGTTGGGAGTTTGGAAGGAATGGTCTTTTTGATTCCTGAAGTTTCTCTCTCTATACATATTTATGTAGTTTTTGAAATCTTTTTGCAATCACTTGTGTTAGCTGGAATTTTTCTTACATTAGTGAATCGTGGGAAACAAAAGGCACAGACTGGCTGACGTTATCTAAAAAAAAATTGAGAACTTACCTTATGTTCATCCGCTATCTTCAAATTTTAACTGGTTTTGGGACAAACTTATTTTGTTTCCAAAATAAAAGAATCATGATTCTATTTATCGGAATTTGTTGCAATTCCACCAATCCATTGTTCGCTGATGGATGGGAATCTTCGATTTGGAAAGACAAAACTTATCGCAACCAAAGAATATCGAGTGCAGATCCCACAAATGGAAATGATGACTTTATCAAAATTCCAAAGAAAAAAACAGTCACAATCGCCGAGATCAAATCCAGAGGAATCATCAAACATATTTGGATGACCCTAGCGAGTAAGGATCTTATGGCCAGAAAAAATACTATAATTCGCATTTATTGGGACAACCATTCTCATCCATCCGTCGAAGTTCCGTTAGGTGAATTTTTTGGACAAGGTTGGGGAGAAGAATACATTATGAATTCCGCACCACTTGTGGCTGCTCCCAAAAAAGGAAAATCTATGAACTCTTATTTTCCTATGCCTTTTGAATCGGGGGCAAAGATTGAAATTGAAAATGAATCTGAGGAAGACATCAGCAATTTTTATTTTTATATTGATTATGAAGAATGGAAAGAACCTTTAAATTCTAATTTACGTTTCCATGCACAGTGGAATCGTTCAGTGACCCAACCTAACACAAAGAATGGGAAAGAAAACGAATGGGGCCTTCTTGGTAATACAGAAAAAACTGTTTTTAAAAAGGAAAATTACTTTTCTGTTCTCGAAACGGAAGGCAAAGGTCAGTTCATTGGTCTTAATTTGTATGTGGATTCTCCTACACCACTTTGGTATGGAGAAGGCGATGATCTGATTTTCATCGATGGAAACCAAACAGAAGCAAACCTAAAGGGAACTGGAACCGAAGATGTTTTTAACACAGCTTGGTCACCAAAGGAAATCTTTATGCATCCGTACTTCGGATATCCACGAGTTTCCGAATCTGTTGGTTGGTTAGGCAGAACTCATTTATATCGATTTTGGGTGGAATCCCCCATTCGATTTGAAAAAAATTTCCTTTTCTTATTGGAGCATGGACATGCAAATTCCTTGACCTTGGATTTAATCTCTGTTGCTTATTGGTATCAAGGTCTGAATCCAAAACCCATGAAGGTTTTGCCGAAAAAGGAATTCCGGTCCAACAAACCAGAAATTAATTTTCGTCATATCCACAAGTGGCGGGATTCGTTCCGAAGCGAAAAAGGTTATGGGGAAATTTGGGGCAATGAATGAGATTTATACAGACGTATTTGTTAGAGAAATTGTATCCCAATCCATCGATGCAATCGTTGTTTTAGACACGGAAAGTAAAATACTTTTTAGTAATGTAGCATTACAATCGTTAACTGGATTTACTAAGGAGGAATTAGAACAAAGAACGTTTTCTTTTCTTTTTCCCCCTAACGAAAAAGGGGAACAAAGTTCTATTGAAACCTTTGTTAGTTCCAAAGATTCACATTATATTGCAGGTTTTTTGAAAGAGCTGGAATTGGTTACCAAACCGAAAGGAACCATTCCCGTGGAAATCCGAGCCTTTACCATTCGTAACGAAAACCAAATGTTTTATGCGGCCATCATTCGTGATGTTCGTGAACGTAGACGTCTCGAAGAACAAAAAAATGTTCTCATCAATAGTTTGAAACGTTTGGCTTATATGGATGAACTCACGATGTTGCCGAACCGCCGTTCCTTCTCAGAGAGTTTGCAAAAAACAGTGGCCACTGTCAAACGCCGCAACCGGGAATCGGTTCTTGCGGTCCTCGACATTGATCATTTCAAAGTCATTAACGATACTTACGGGCATGATATAGGGGATTTGGTTCTCAAAAAAATGGCCAATATCTTTGTGGATTGCCTCCGGGAAGAAGACACAGTGGGTAGGATTGGCGGAGAAGAGTTTGGCTGCATCCTTCCAGACACAACTACAGAAGGAGCGACGATTGTCCTCGACCGCTTGCGGGAATCGGTAGAAAACCATCGGTTTTTCATCTTTGATAACTATTACCTCAACATCACGCTAAGTATCGGTTACACAAAGGTGCATCCCCTCCAAAAGCCAGAAGAAATTTTGAAATTGGCGGACATTGCACTCTACCAAGCGAAGAATCACGGACGAAACCAGATCCAAGTCTATCCAGTGTGACATAATTTTAGCAGATTATCACAAACTCTGCTAAAATTCCAGGCTCCAGTCTTCTTCCTGCTTGACGAAAAAATCCCAAATCCATAAACTTTAAGCATAGATTGGCACTCTAATCATCAGAGTGCTAAAGGAAGTGCCAGTAGGACATGGATCTATCGCCTAGACATCGATCTATTTTGAAAGCGTTGGTTGAGGAATTTGTATCGGACAACAAACCGGTAGGATCCAAAACCCTTTCTGAAAAATACGATATCGGTGTTTCCCCAGCCACCATCCGCTCTTGTTTGGCGGAATTGGAAGAGATGGGTTTCATCGTGGCAAGGCATACGTCTGGCGGTCGTGTTCCCACAGAACGTGGGTACCGGTTGTATGTGGATAGTTTGGTGACTTTGTTTGAGTTAACCATGCGTGAGAAACAAAGGATCCAGGAAGAGTATCTTCGGATGCAATTTCGTTTGGACCAAGTTCTCATAGCCACATCCAAAGTTTTGGCTTCCCTTTCGCAATCAGCGAGTGTGGTTCTTGGCCCTGAAGGGTCACTTGACACACTCAAACATATTGAACTCATCCATGTAAATGGTGGAGAAGTTCTTATGATTCTTGTGATGCGGTCAGGTACTGTGCTCAATCGAAATATATTTTTCGATTATCACATCTCACAAGAGACCCTGTATCAAATTTCAAGATATTTGAATGATAACGTCAAAGGTTTTGATGTTCATGAAATTCAAAGTAATCTGATCCCTCAGATGATGATGAAAAAGGAAGGTCCAGAAGGATTTTCTCAATTTGCACCATCAATTGCGAGAGCCATGGGATCGGACAGTTTGTCCGTTGATAACTTGTATATCGATGGATTAAAAAATTTATACGAAAACTTTAAGGATGAAGAGGAACAATTAGAAAACATCCTGCATCTATTTGATGAAAAACAGTTCCTCAAAGAGTTTTTTAGCGATTATGTTCCGATGGATGGTGTTTATACCATTATCGGAAAAGACGGTAATGAGAAGTTAGGTGGAGTTACCATCATTACAACCAATTACCGAATGGGAGAGAAGAGGATTGGTTCCATGGGAATCATTGGTCCTCAGAGGATGAATTACAACAAGGCATTACCTTTGATTGAATTCACTTCAAAGTTAGTTTCAGAAATGATTACGAAATTGAGTAGATAGTAGGAGGAAAAATGGCAGAAGAAACAAACGGATCCGTGGATGAACAAAATGTGTCAGTCGAAGAAGGGCAGGCCATTACGGATGAAGCCATTGAACAAGCGGTAGAAGGTGCTGAAAAAGAACTCGATAACGCTAAAAAGGAAATCGAAACTTTAAAAGATTCTTGGTTAAGAGAACGTGCGGAGTTTCAAAACTACAAACGTAGATCCGCAAACGACTTGTTAAATGCAAGAAAAGAATCCATTAAAAAATTCGCGGAAGGACTCACTGGTGCTTTGGATAATTTGGAACGAGTATCGAATGTTCCAAACCAAACTCCTGAAGTGGTAGCTTTCGTTGAAGGGATTAAGATGGTTCAAAAGGAATTTTATTCCGTATTGGAAAAAGAAGGAATCAAACGTTTAGATCCGAAAGGAATGCCGTTTGATCCAATGCTTATGGAAGCAATTGCTTCTGAGGAAAGTGCAGAGTTTACGGAAGAGACTGTTGTGGAAACTTACCAAGCTGGTTATTACCATGAAGAAGGTGAAAACAAACAATCCATTCGTCCTGCACGTGTAAAAGTGGGAAAACCACAAAGTTAATATAAGTAAGAAGGAGAAGACTATGTCTAAGGAAAAAATTATAGGTATCGATTTAGGAACCACTAACTCTTGTGTGGCGGTTATGGAAGGTGGAGATCCTGTTGTCATTCAAAACTCAGAAGGGGCAAGAACCACTCCTTCGATTGTTGCCTTTACCGCAAAGGGTGAAACCATTGTAGGTCAGTTCGCCAAGAACCAGGCAATTACGAATGCAGTAAACACTATCCGTTCTGCGAAACGTTTTATCGGTCGTCGATTTAACGAAGCTGGTGACGAATCCAAGATGGTATCCTACAAAGTGATCCGTGCCGGAAATGATGGTGTGAAATTTGAAACCGTTTCTGGTGAATTCACTCCACAAGAAATTGCGGCTCGTGTTCTTCAAAAAATGAAGAAAACTGCGGAAGACTTTCTTGGCCATGAAGTAAAAAAAGCAGTAGTAACTGTTCCTGCTTACTTCAATGACGAACAAAGACAAGCAACTAAAGACGCAGGTCGAATTGCAGGTCTCGAAGTAGAACGTATCATCAACGAACCAACAGCAGCTGCACTTGCATATGGTTTTGATAAGAAAAAAACCAGTGCAAAGATCGCCGTATACGACTTAGGTGGTGGAACATTTGACGTTTCTATCCTAGAACTTGGTGACGGTGTATTCGAAGTAAAATCCACAAATGGGGACACTCATCTTGGTGGTGACGACTTTGATAACGTGGTCATGCAGTGGATGATCGATGAATTCAAAAAACAAACTGGAATTGATATTTCAGGAGATAAAAACACAGTACAACGATTGAAAGAAGCTGCTGAAAAAGCTAAAATCGAGTTGTCTGGAACATCTTCCACTCAAATCAACCTTCCGTTCATCACAGCTGATGCTTCTGGTCCAAAACATTTGGATATGACACTCACCAAAGCAAAGTTTGATGAAATCACAAGATCTCTTGTAGAAAGAACTCGTATTCCATGTATCAATGCATTAAAAGATGCAGGTCTTTCTGCTAGCGAAATTGATGAAGTTATCCTTGTGGGTGGATCGATTCGTATCCCTGCAGTGCAAGCACTTGTAAAAGAAATTTTTGGTAAAGAGCCAAACAAATCTGTGAACCCTGATGAAGTGGTAGCCGTTGGTGCTGCGATTCAAGGGGGAGTTCTTGCAGGTGATGTTACTGACGTATTGTTACTCGATGTAACTCCATTATCTCTTGGGATTGAAACTCTCGGTGGTGTGATGACAAAACTCATCGAAAGAAACACAACCATCCCTACAAGAAAGTCACAAGTGTTCTCTACTGCTGCAGACAGCCAAACAACAGTTTCGGTTCATGTATTACAAGGGGAACGTGAAATGGCTAGTGCCAACAGAACCCTTGGTCGTTTTGACTTAGTGGGAATTCCATCGGCACCAAGAGGAGTACCTCAAATCGAAGTAACGTTTGATATCGACGCAAACGGTATCGTCCATGTATCTGCGAAAGATTTAGGAACAGGAAAAGAACAAAAGATTCGTATTGAATCTTCTTCGGGACTCTCTGAAGAAGAAATCAAAAAGATGGTAAAAGATGCAGAAGCTCATGCAGAAGAAGATAAAAAACTTCGCGAAGCTGCTGATACTAAAAACGAATTGGAAGCCATTGTTTACCAATTAGAAAAAACCATCGGTGAATCTGCCGACAAACTCGACGAATCAGAAAAACAAAGAGCACAGGACGAAATCAAACGCGGCCGTGAAGCTATGGAATCTGGTGACGTAGAAAGAATGAAAGCTTCTCGTGATTCCATCCAAGAAGTCGCAATGCAAATTGGACAAAAGATTTATTCACAAGCAGGTCCTGAAGCCGGAGCTCCAGGTGCAGACCAAACAGGTGCTCCTGGACAAGGTGCAAGTGAATCTTCTGCCGGTGGCGAAAAGGTCGTTGATGCGGATTACACCGTAGTTGATGAAGATAAAAAATAAATAGAGAAAAAGAAGTAAAACTATGAGCGACCGTGGTTACTACGAAGTATTAGGCGTTTCGAAAGGTGCCTCTGATGATGAGATCAAGAGCGCCTATCGTAAGTTAGCCATTAAATATCACCCTGACAAAAATAAGGGTGATAAAGAAGCGGAAGAAAAATTCAAAGAGGCGACAGAAGCCTATGAAGTGTTACGTGACGCGCAAAAACGTGCAGCTTACGATCAGTACGGCAAAGCAGGCGTAAATGCTGGAGCTGGCGGAGGGTATGGAGCAGGAGCTTATACAGACTTCTCTGATATCTTTGGAGACTTCGGTGATATCTTCAGTGAATTTTTCGGAGGCGGAGGTGCTGGCGGTAGCCGCGGTGGTGGAAGAAGGTCCGGTCCTCAAAGGGGATCGGATCTCCGTTATAATTTAGAAGTAAGTTTAGAAGATGCCGCACTTGGAAAAGAATATAAAATAGAAATTCCAAGACTCGAAACCTGTGTGGATTGTTCTGGTTCAGGTGCGTCAAAAGGATCTTCGCCTACAGTTTGTCCTGATTGTTCGGGAACAGGCCAAGTGCGAAGGACACAAGGTTTCTTTAGTGTCACAACCACTTGCCCTCGTTGTAAAGGAAAAGGAAAGGTCATCTCAAATCCTTGTAAAACTTGTAAGGGTGAGGGCCTAACAGAGAAAAGACGAACTATCCATATTAAAATTCCAGCAGGTGTTGAATCGGGTAGCCGACTCAAAGTTTCTGGGGAAGGTGAGTCTGGACCAAACGGTGGCCCGAGTGGGGATTTGTATGTAGTCACACATATTAAAAAACACCCAACCTTTGAACGCCAAGGAAATGATCTAATTGTTCAAAAAACAATTTCTTTATCCATGGCTTGCCTTGGTGGTGAGATTGAAGTGCCTTCCATTGACGGAAAAACCATCAACTTGAAAATTCCGGAAGGAACAGAGAGTGGACAAATCTTCCGATTGAAAGGACACGGAATCCCATACCTTGGTTCTTATGGAAAAGGGGACCAACACGTAATCATTAAAGTAGAAATTCCTAAGAAACTTTCTAAAAAACAGAGAGAACTGATGGAAGAATTTGCCCGTGAGTCCGGCGAAAAGGTCGGCAGTGGCGGAAAATCTAAGTTGTTTTTCCGCTGAACTTTTGGAGTATTGAGAGCATCTATGGATAAAAAAGTCCGACTCGGAGTCATTGGTACTGGCCATATGGGTCAATACCACGTAAACGTTGCTAAACAGCTTTCTGATGCTGAACTCATCGGAATCTTTGATGCCAACTTGGAACGTGCAAATCAAATTGCTGAAAAACACAAAACTAAAGCATTCCCTACAATAGAAGAATTGTTAGCGGAAACAGATGCTTTGGTCATTGCAGCGCCAACGTTCCTACATCACAAAATCGCTAAACAAGCGTTAACAGCAAAGAAACATGTATTGGTAGAAAAACCAATTTCACAAACTGTAGAAGAAGCCAAGGAACTTGTAAACTTAGCAAAACAAAACAATTTGATTTTGCAAGTGGGGCATGTGGAAAGGTTCAACGGAGCAGTTTTAGAACTTGGAAAAATTGCCGAACACCCACTTCTCATTGAATCTAGAAGGATTGCTCCTTACAACAGTCGTATCACTGACGTTGGTGTGGTTTTAGATATGATGATCCATGATATCGACATTGTTTTGAACTTAGTTAAATCAGAAGTAACGAATGTCAAAGCAGTTGGATCCTCTATTGTTTCCAACCATGAAGATGTAGCAAGTGTTGTTTTGACCTTTGCAAATGGATGTGTTGCATCTCTCAATGCATCGCGTGCTTCCCAAGCAAAAATTAGAACTCTCAACATTTCCCAAAAAGATTCTTATGTGTTTTTAGATTTTACAAACCAGGAGATTGAGTTACATAGACAAGCAAGTTCAACCACTCAACTGGGAAGTGGTGAAATCAAATATCGACAAGAATCCATCGTGGAAAAAATCTTTGTTCACAAAGACAATCCACTCAAACAGGAACATGAGCACTTTGTAAAATGTATCAAAGGAGAATCCGAACCGATGGTGAAGGGTGATTCTGACATTAAAACATTAGAAGTGGCTTATAAAATCCTGGAAGAAATTCACGGGAAAAAATAATGACAAACATTCCTGATTCAACTCGCGGAAAGTTACTCATTTCCAATTCAAGTGTGATTCAGGATTTTTTTCACAAATCCGTTGTCCTTATGGTAGATCATGATGATGACGGGGCTTTTGGTTTGGTTTTAAATAAACCTACCGACCAAACCATGGAATCATTAATCAAAAATCTTCCTGAAACCGCATATGCCAACAAACAGGTGTTCTCTGGTGGGCCTGTGGACAATATGTTCGTATCTATACTTCATAATGGAAAACAAACAGAAGATCCTGGTGTTGAAATTGTTCCTGGCATATATATGGCTAGAAGTTTTGACACGATGATTGAAGTTTTGTCCTCTGATCAAATTCAGTTTCGTGTTTTGCAAGGATATGCTGGTTGGTCGTCCGGCCAATTGGAAAGTGAATTTGAAAGGTTATCTTGGGTAGTATCGGATTTAGTAGACGAATCAATCGTTTTTAGCGAAGGCGAATCTGAGGTTGTTTGGCGAGAGGCCCTTCGCAACAAAGGTGGAATCTACAAATACTTTGTTGACCATACAAAAGATCCATCTCTCAATTGATCCACTTATTGAGTCAGTGTTATGAAACTTTCGTCGAAAAAGGTTGTTCTTAGTTCAGGTTCTTCTCTGTTGGGTAAAGAACTTTTGCCACTTCTTCTAAAAGAAGGTGCACTGGTTGTCGTAGGTGATCCAAATCCGGAAGAAATTCCCAACCATCCGAATCTACAAAAGTACAAAATTGATCCTTCCAAACCCGAACAAATGGAGCGGTTGATTGAATCGGCTATCGAAACATTAGATAAAATAGATGTTTTTATTTTAAACTCCGAACAAATCACTTATGCGGAAGATGAAAAAGAAGATTGGACTAGATTAAAAATTCTTTTTAATTCAAATACGTTAGCTCCCATCCACACCATACAACGATTAACCAATTTAGTTTCTGTTGGGCTTCATATTATTGTTGTTAGTTCTGATTTAACAAAAATTCCTACGCCTGGATTTGGACTCTACGGATCGTCTAAATCTGCTTTGGATTATTTTTGGGATTCGTTTCGAGGTCAAATGGGAAGAAAGTTTCGGTTCTCGCGAATCATTGCAATGGAACCAAAACTTTCAAATCCAAATCGATTGGCAAAACGAGTGTTTCAATCAGTCCTTCGCCCGAAAAAACGTAGATACGAACATTTTTACCAATGGGGAAATCGAATTTTATTAAAATTTTTGCCGTTTTTACATTTTTTCCGAAGTTTAGCCTACGCATTTCGACTCAAACAGGAGAAAAAACGAAAAATTGCCTCCTCTGATTTGGCTCCTTCCTCCGAAAATTAGTCATTTCGTACTCTTTGTATACATCGTCTCCTTCGATTCTTTCCTCGTGCTTACTTTTTAAACAGATTCAAACCTCCGTTTAACGGACTTATGTCGGATGGGGAAGAAATCCATCCTTTCTGGTCATTTCATCCATTTGGTACAAATATTGCTAACTAAGTAAGCAGAGGGTACCCCCATGTTTATCGCCGATTATAGTGCCAAAAATATATATGATGAGATGTTTTCCAGCGAAGGTTTTCCTCGCAAAAGTTACGACTTCGTAAAAACAAAAATGGAGAGTTTGGGTGGGATCGAACTCGTAAAACGCAGTAGCTCGGCGGAAAGGGCCTTAATGTCACTAGGGATCACCTTTACTCTGTACGGTGATGGTGGGGAACAAGAAAGGATCATGCCTTTTGATGTCATCCCTCGTATTGTTCCAAGTGAAGAATGGATCAGTATGGAAAAAGGACTGAAACAAAGAATCCAGGCTCTCAATTTATTTTTAACAGATATTTATGGGGAAGGAAAAATTTTAAAAGATAAAATCATTCCTCGGGAATTGATTGAATCGAGTTCTGGATACCTCAAGCAGTGTATCGGAATCAAACCTCCAAAAGATATTTGGATTCATATTACTGGAACTGATTTGGTTCGTGACGGTGCAGGCGCCTTTCATGTGTTAGAAGATAATTTACGCTGCCCATCTGGTGTTTCGTATGTATTGGAAAATCGGGAAGTAATGAAACGAACCTTTCCTGAACTTTTTGAAAAATTAAACATTCGTCAAGTTTATGATTACCCTTACCACTTAAGATCCATGTTAGAAAATCTAACTGATGTTGTCGATCCAGTGATTGCTGTTTGGACACCTGGTGTTTTTAACTCAGCGTATTATGAACATAGTTTTTTAGCACAAAAGATGGGTGTGTATCTTGTGGAAGGATCTGATCTCATTGTTGAAAATCACAAAGTATATATGAAAACAACCAAAGGTCTTCGTAAGGTAGATGTGATTTATCGCAGAATTGACGATACCTTTATGGACCAATCCACTTTCAGGCCAGACTCTTTACTTGGTGTGAAAGGAATTTTTGAAGCATTCAAAAGAGGGAACGTAGCTCTCGCCAATGCTCCAGGAACGGGTGTTGCTGATGATAAAGTAATTTATTCTTATGTTCCTAAGATTATTAAATATTACTTAGGTGAAGAACCTATCATTCCAAATGTTCCTACTTACCTTTGTTCTGAAGCAGCCGACTTAAAATTTGTTTTGGATAACATTCATAACTTAGTAGTAAAAGCCGCCAACGGCGCTGGTGGTTACGGAATGATCATTGGTCCAAAGGCAAGCAAACAAGAACAAGAAGATTTTAAGGAACTGATCAAAGCGGATCCAAGAAATTACATTGCTCAACCAGTACTAAACCTTTCTACAGTTCCTACACTCATTGCAGATAAAATTGAATCAAGGCACGTTGATTTAAGGCCGTTCATTTTGTACGGAAAAGATATTTATGTAATGCCAGGTGGACTCACTCGTGTGGCACTTCGCAAAGGATCGCTTGTGGTCAATTCATCCCAGGGAGGCGGTTCAAAAGACACCTGGGTTTTAGGATAAGGTGTTATATGTTAAGCCGAGTTGCCGAATCAGTTTTTTGGATGAATCGATACATCGAGAGGGCAGAAAATTACTCGAGGTTTATTGATGTCAATCATCAGTTATCATTAGATTTGCATGAAGAGGTACCCAATCAGTGGTTACCACTTGTGCATACAACGGGTGACATTGAGTTATTTGAAAAACGATACTCTAGTCCCAGTCCGGTCAATGTTATACGGTTTATGACCTTTGATGAAGAGAATCCAAACTCAATTTTTCAATGTTTGTCTAGAGCCCGTGAGAATGCACGAACCATTCGTGAGAACATTTCTACTTCTATGTGGGAAGTGTTAAATGAGTTTTATCTCTTTGTAAAAGACTATCGTAAAGTGTATATGGAAAGTTCCGAAATTCATGGAGATACACTTTCCATGGGACTTTCCGACTTTCTTAGCACAGTACGAAAAAGTTGCCAAAGTTTTTATGGATGTTCTGATGCTACCATTTCTCATGATGAAGTTTGGAATTTTTCATTGCTTGGAAGATTCTTAGAACGAGCAGACAAAACCACTAGAATTCTAGATATGAAGTACTTTATCTTACTTCCTTCTGTGCATGATGTGGGTTCTACTTTAGATTTATTACAATGGTTATCTCTTTTAAAATCAGCTTCTGCACATGAGATGTACAATCAAAAATACAAACGTGTTGATCCAACGGATATTGCTGAGTTTTTGATTTTGAATGAAACCTTTCCTAGATCCATTTTTTTCTGCATCCAAGAGATGCAAGAGGCTCTGGATAAAATTTCTGGAATTAAAGAAGGTTTGCCTAGAAACTTAGCGCAAGATGCGACGACAGTTTATTTGAATCGGTTGCGATCAGAAAATATCAAATCCATTTTTGATAAAGGTCTACATGAATATCTAGATGATATTCAAATTGAGCTGAATCATATAGGTTCCAAAATTGTGGAACGATTTTTTACAAACTAACTATGAGTATACGAGTTGCCCTTTCCCATATCACAACCTACCAGTATGATAAGTCGATTAAACTGTCTCCTCATGTGATTCGGCTGAGACCAGCACCGCATACTAAAAACCATATAGTTTCTTATTCACTCAATATCTTACCTGAACAAAAATTTCTCAACTGGCAACAAGATCCATTTGGAAATTATTTAGCAAGGTTAGTATTTCCTGAAAAAACGAATATCTTACAAGTAGCTGTTGATTTAGTCACCGATTTAAAAGTAATCAATCCATTTGATTTTTTTGTAGAAGAGTATGCAGAGAACTTTCCATTTACTTATGATAAGGTATTAAAAAAGGAACTCGCTCCTTACTTAAAAGTTAAAAAACCGGGGAAGTTACTCTCTCCATACTTAAAAACAATCGATAAAACTCCGAGAAGAATCGTTGAATTCTTAGTAACCTTAAATGCAAAAATATACTCTGACATTGGTTATGTGATCCGGATGGAAACGGGAATCCAAACGCCTGAGTTAACACTATCTTCGCGAATGGGTTCTTGTCGTGACTCCGCTTATTTACTCGTTCAAATTCTTAGGAATATGGGCCTTGCTGCTAGATTTGTTTCTGGTTATTTGATCCAATTAAAAGCAGATGTAAAATCACTGGATGGGCCTTCGGGAGCAGAATCTGATTTTACTGATTTACATGCTTGGGCAGAAGTATATGTTCCTGGTGCGGGATGGGTAGGCCTCGATCCTACTTCGGGTTTATTTACCGGAGAAGGTCATATTCCTTTGGCAGCAACACCAGAACCCGAATCAGCAGGACCTATTTATGGTTTTGCGGAAAAAGCCAAAGCTGAGTTTTCCTTTCATATGGGTGTGGAACGAGTTTTAGAAACTCCACGAGTCACATTACCTTACCAAGGCGAAGATTGGGATAGGATCATTCGTTTGGGTGATTCCATTGATAAACGAATTCGTAAAAATGATATCAGACTTACAATTGGTGGCGAACCAACCTTTGTATCCACAGAAAATCGGGAAGCACCGGAATGGAATTTTGATGCCTTAGGTTTTGAAAAGTATTCTAAGTCAGAACAACTCATCAAACGATTGGGAAAACATTTTGCTCCCGGTGGCCTCCTGCAATATGGGCAAGGGAAATGGTATCCAGGAGAACCACTTCCAAGATGGGCAATGATATCATACTGGCGAAAAGATGGAGAACCCATTTGGAACCATCCCTATTTACGAGCTGACGATCGTTATACGGGATCGGCAACTACAGAAGATGCAAGAAGATTCATAAGTGTTCTTGGTGATTATCTTCGAGTTCCAACTACTTCAATTCATACGGCTTACGAAGATAATTTATACTATTTATGGCAGGAAGCAAACTTACCTGCAGAAACTGAATCTATCTTAAATGATTTGAATACCTACGATGAAATGGAAAGAAAAAGAATCCTGAAAGTAGTTGATTCTGGTTTACATCGTGAAGTAGGATATACTCTTCCTTTAGATTATGATGTTTTAAACCAGAGTTGGACATCGGACGAATGGATTTTCCGACGTGGGAAAATGTATTTAATTCCGGGAGATTCACCAATCGGTTTACGGTTACCATTGCATTCGTTAAGTGGAAAACAATCGTTCACACTTCCTGAGGATCCGGCAGCTCCGAAACCAGCTCTTCCAAAAGCTAAAGAATTAGGTCAGTCACCTTTCTTAACTACCACTGCAAGTTATAAGATTGCTGAAGAACGGACACGTACCGCACTATGTGTCGAACCCCGAAATGGGAACATTCGTGTTTTTTTACCGCCAATCAAATCTTTAGAAGGTTGGCTTCGGCTTATCTATGCAATCGAACAAACTGCTTTAGAAACTGATATACCAATTGTTTTAGAAGGTTATGAGGCTCCTCATGATCCTAGACTCAATCGTTTTAAGATCACGCCAGATCCAGGAGTGATAGAAGTCAATTTTCATCCTTCTTCTTCCTTTGGAGAGATTGTAGAAAAAACTAAAGTGTTATATGAAGAAGCTTATCAACTCCGATTGACTGCTGAAAAGTTTTTGATCGATGGTCGACACTCGGGCACTGGCGGTGGAAATCATATCACACTTGGGGGAGCATCTGTCGGTGATAGTCCTTTCCTAAGGAAACCATCGCTTTTGCGAAGTTTAGTGGCCTATTGGCAAAATCATCCAGGTCTTTCATATTTATTTTCTGGAATGTTCATCGGTCCTACTTCCCAATCCCCTAGAATTGATGAAGCAAGAAATGATTCATTACATGAACTAAAAATTGCTTTCCAACAAATTGATTCGAGTCGCCACACACCACCTTGGATGTTGGATCGAGTTTTAAGAAATATCTTAATTGATATTACAGGGAATACTCACAGAACTGAAATTTCTATTGATAAACTTTTTGATCCAGGATCACCTACCGGACGTTTGGGGCTAATTGAAATGCGTGCATTTGAAATGCCACCTCATTACCAATTGAGTGTCATCCAACAAGCGTTTATGATGGCTATCATTTGTAAGTTTTGGGAAGATCCTTATTATGGAAATCCAATCAATTGGAATACAGAATTACATGATCGATATATGTTACCGTACTTTGTGTACCGTGATTTCAAAGAAGTAATCCAGGATTTACAAAATAGTGGATTTGGATTTTTATCAAAAGACTTTGATCCTTTTTTTGAATTTCGATTCCCTCAATATGGAATTTGTTATTTGGATGGAATGGAAATTGAATTACGTATGGCACTTGAACCTTGGAACGTACTTGGTGAAGAAAACACAGCACAAGGAACTTCGAGAGGAGTAGACTCTGCCACAGAACGAGTCCAAGTTAAAGTAAAAGGATTTCATCCAGAGAGATACAGATTGAGTTGTAATGGGTACGAAGTTCCGCTACAGCCAACATCTGTCCAAAATGAATTTGTTGCAGGTGTCAGATTCAAAGCTTGGTCTCCTGTTTTTACTTTACACCCCCAAATACCTGCGCAACAATCCCTAGTGTTTGATGTTTATGATACATGGAATCATAGAGCACTTGGAGGATGTACTTATCATGTTTCTCATCCAGGAGGCTTGTCTTACCAAACCATTCCTATCAATGGATATGAAGCAGAATCCAGAAGGATCTCACGTTTTTGGACTCATGGCCATAAGATTGGAAAAAGCCTTCCGCCAATTCGATTGGAAAATAAAGCCTTCCCAACAACCTTGGATCTTAGGATGGTAACATTCAAGTAGATGATGACACAAGATCCTTATCATTTAATCGGAAATTATAAAACGATACCTGGAGTTTATGATGAACTTTATGATGCAGAAGGCCAAATCCGAAATAAATATAAGTTCTTAGTCAAATCATTTCAAGAGTTAGGACCTGCAGAACTTATCAATCGTAGGCGAGATACAGATCGTATTCTTAGAGAAAATGGTGTTACTTATAATTTATACCAATCAGACTCACCTGAAGCAAAAGAACGTCCTTGGGATTTGGATTTATTTCCTTTGGTTATGGAAAGTGAGGAATGGCGAGTATTAGAAAGAGGACTAAACCAACGAGCGGATTTATTAGATGCTCTCGTAAGAGATGTTTATTCCAAAAGACGCCTGTTATATGAAAAAAAAATCCCACCAGAAATTCTTTTTAATGAAACATCATTTTTGCGAGCTTGCGACGGAATGTATGATTCCAATCATTTCCTAACTAAAAATCCTGCTCTTTTATTTTTTGTTTGTGATTTGATTCGTGCTGCTGATGGAAATTTTTACGTTTTAAATGACAGGGTTCAGGCTCCTTCAGGTTCCGGCTATTCTTTGGAAAACCGAATTGTTTTATCTCGAATATTTCCAAGTATGTATCGCGATGCCATGGTACATCGAGTTGCTGTTTATTTTAGGTCTCTTCGTAAATCACTAACTCAACTTGCAGGTGTTACTGGGCGCGAACCTGTGATCGTTCTTTTAACTCCGGGACCTTCGAATGAAACCTATTTTGAACATGCCTATCTAGCTGGTTATTTGGGTTACACTCTGGTTCAAGGTGAAGATTTAACAGTTAGAAAAAATAAAGTTTATATGAAAACCGTAGAAGGTTTGCAACAGATCGATTTGATTTTGCGTCGGGTTGATGATGATTTTATGGATCCATTAGAACTAAGAGGAGACTCTCTCTTAGGTGTTCCTGGACTTTTAGAATCAGTACGTTCAGGGCATGTAAAAATCGCAAATCCTATTGGAACAGGATTTTTAGAGAACCGTGCCTTGTTGCCTTTTTATTCAGACTTGTGTCGATTTTATTTAGGCGAAGATTTAATTCTTCCAATGGCTCCTACTTATTGGATGGGAACCAAAGAACATTTTCAATGGGTATTACAAAACCCGGAAAAATATGTTTTTAAAACTGTGTCTCGTATGGACGAGGAAAAGCCGGTTACCTTTATCGAACTGAGTGGAGATAGGAAAGATTCATTTTTACAAAAGCTAAAATCATCACCAAATCGATTTATTGCACAAGAAATGATTGCTTCTGCCACCGTACCTGTATTAGGTGAGAATGGGTTCCGACCAGGACGAGCCATTATGAGAACCTTTGTTTCTTCTTCTGGGTCTGGTTATCAGACTATGGCTGGTGGTTTAGTAAGAGTATCCCCTTCCTTAGATGATTTTTTCATTACGAGCCAAAGAGGAGCTTGGAGTAAAGACCTTTGGGTTCTGGCAACAGAAACTCAAAAAGAAGAATCATTACTTGTCACAAAATCAGATCATGTCATGATCTCTCGGAAAAGTTCTGGTGTCCCTAGCCGTGTTGCTGACAACCTATTTTGGTTAGCGAGGTATTTAGAAAGATCAGAGAACCAAACTAGGGTTATACGAGAGGCTGTTTTTAAAATTTTACAAGTAGAAGATGGTTATGAAAGGGAATCTTTAGAAAACGCATTAAAACTCGTAACTCATGTAACCAATAGTTATCCAGGTTTTTTGGGTGATGATGCTGGTGAATTATTCTTAAATCCATTTTCAGAATTACAGCGATTGACTTCAGATCGTGGGGTTGTGGGAAGTTTGGCCTTCCATTTACGCAGTTTGGTGATGGCATCGAAATCAGTAAGAGATCGTTTATCGGATGATATGAAAAAAATTCTGCTTCATTTGGAAGATCAGTCGAATCATCAAATTGAATCTTACGATCAGATCATAGATTTCCTTCAGAAAATTGTCGTAAATCTTTCTTCTCTCACTGGTCTGTCTTTTGAAAATATGAGTCGGGAAGCTGGTTGGTATTTCCTAAACTTGGGTCGCCGAATTGAAAGATCAATCAATATGATTTTGATGCTACAAGGTATGATTCGTTGGGATAGTTTTAGAGACAAAGCTTCTTTTGAAACTTTTTTAAGAATCAATGATATTCGTTTAACTTATAATAGACGTTATAGTGGAAAAGTAGATCAGGAATCGGTATTGGATATTTTACTATTTGATACAACTAATCCAAGGTCTTTTGCTTATCAATTAGAACAAATCAATTCAGACATAAAATATTTACCTGGAAAAAATGAAAAGGTTGTGTATTCAGAAGACCGAGCTGCCTTACAACTTTATACTCATTTTAAAATGAAAGATATATCCATTTTCTTTGAATCGGAAAATCCTTTGGAATCTGTATCGATTTGGCTAGAAGAGTTACACAACCATTTGAAAAATTTATCAGATTCGTTGGCATCACGATACTTTAATTATACAGAAGAACAAACACGAATCGGTGATGGTAATGGCTGATTTTAAGGTAATTCATAAAACCAAATACAGTTATGACGATACAGTTGCTTATTGCCATAATATGGCTCACATGTATCCTTTGACGTCGCCGCACCAAGATTGTTTTAGAACTCATGTGACTGTGAATCCTAAACCAGTAGTATCTTCGTTTCGCAGAGATTATTTTGGAAACCAGGTATTTCTTTTTTCAGTGGAAGATCCTCATCGTTTTTTAGAGGTAGTGGTTGAATCAACTGTGCGGACTCACCAATCATTAGGAATTGATTTGTATAAATCGACTCCTTGGGAAAATATTTATTCGCTCATTCATGAATCTATGTTAGATGCTGATATTTTATCTATTGAATACATTCAACCATCATCTTTTATTGCAGCAAAAGAGAGTTACTCTGAATTTGCCCGAATGTTTTTTACCGAAGGAAAACCTGTATTTGCTGCGGCAATAGAGATGACAACTTTTATCTACCAGACTTTTCAATATGACCCTAAAGCTACAAGTATCAACACTCCCATTGATCAAGTTTTAAATGAAAAAAAAGGAGTATGTCAGGATTTTTCTCATTTGATGATTGCCGCCTTACGTTCGTTAAGAATTCCAACGAGGTATGTGAGTGGCTATTTAGAAACATTGCCTCCTCCTGGAACACAGAAATTACAAGGAAGTGATGCCACACATGCTTGGGTCTCTGTCTATTGTCCGACGTTTGGCTGGATGGATTTTGATCCGACAAATGGAAAAATGATTACAGAAGAATACATCATCACCGCAATTGGACGTGACTATGCAGACGTATCCCCTTTGAAAGGCATTTTATTTGGTGGTGGGAAACATAAATTGAAAGTGGAAGTAGACGTGATTCGCGAACAAATATGAACTTTCTGAAAGTATTTTTGAGAGGTTCAAGTTATCACTCGAGTTTATTGGAAAGTTGTGATAGAAGGGACTCATTGGGTGGCGGGTCTAGTTCCCCTCCCTAGTCAGGGCGGGGATACTCATATCCCATCTGTACCCACTCACCCCAATTTTTCTTTCCATTCCTCTTCCTTAAATCCCACCAAAAACCAGCCATCACCGACAACAAAAGGCCGCTTCACTAAATTTCCGTTGGCTGAAAGTGCTTTGTAAATTTGTTCCTCAGTAAGGCTCCCCAATTTCTCCTTCCAATTTCCTTCTCGGTAATCTTTTCCTGAGGTATTAAAAAGTTTCTTAATGTCGCCTAAGTATTGTTTTGCTTTTTTTAATTCAGTGGCAGTTGGGGCTGTTTCTCGGATGGGAATTTGTTGGAATTCCACTTTTTTTGATTTTAGAAATTTCAGAGCATTGCGACAGGTACTACAACCAGAATATTCGTAAACTTTGGGATTGGAACGACTCATAAGACTGATTTTCTTACTTACGATTTTTGCGGAAACTTTTTATTGGAACAATGTTGGTCCAAAACAATATTCCTTTGGCTCCGTTCACAACGTTGCGTTTGGGTGGCGAGGCCAATTATTTTATATCGATCAAAACAAAAGAAGACTTAGCGAAAGCCTTAAGATTTTGTAAAAATCAAAACCAAACATATTTAATTTTGGGTGGTGGCTCCAATACAATTTTTCGGGATTCCGGTTATCCTGGTGTTGTTTTACAAATGAAAATTCCTGGAATTCGTTGTTTAGACTCAAATGAAAATAATACAATCTACCAAGTTGGTGCAGGAGTTCCTTGGGACCAATTCGTTGAATATACAGTAAAACAAGGGTTAGCTGGAATTGAATGTCTTTCTGGAATTCCAGGTTGTGTTGGTGCATCCCCTATCCAAAACATCGGAGCCTATGGCCAAGAAGTAAAGGATTCAATTGTAAATGTTGAATGTATGCACCCATCCGGAGAATGTATCACCATCTCAAATGAAGATTGTAAGTTTCGATATCGAAACAGTGAATTTAAATCTGGAATTTATAAAGAACATATTGTAGTTTCCGTAACTTTTCAATTATCTAAATTATCTTCACCTTGTTTTCGATATCCGGAAGTTCAAAAAGCATGGGAGAAAATAGATTTGGAAGAATTTTCTTCTAATAGTTCTTCTACATCAGATATGGACAAACGAATTGTCCAATTGGAAGCTGTTAGGAATTTGGTCATCGAATTGAGAAAAAAAAAGTCAATGGTATTGGATGAAAATGATCCAAACACTCGTTCGGTGGGTTCATTTTTTACGAACCCCATTTTAGAAGAAAAAGAAATCGTTTCATTTTTGGAAAATGCAAAGAAACTCGGATTTGACAATCCTCCAATTTATCCTGAATCTACCGGTTTTAAAAAACTCTCTGCTGCCTGGCTAATTGAAAATTCTGGAATCCAAAAAGGGTCGAAATATCCGGGTGGTGTCGGCATCTCGGAGAACCATTGTTTAGGTCTAATCAATATAGAGGGGACAACCTCTGCACTTTTGGAAATGGCAGAATCAGTGAGACAACGAGTATTTGATACTTTTTTTGTGCGATTGGAAATGGAACCGGTTGTAAGACCCTAAAAAAGATTTGGTAATTGTCGATATAACAAAGAGAATGGGGATGGAATGAACTCTAAACTTAAAAAATACCTGATTCTTTCAGGACTTGGTGTTTCCTTATTACTAATACTCACTTTGGTTGGATTTTTTGTCGTGGACGAAATCAAAGGTGGAGCTGTAGGAGATGGTCAAAATAAATACGAACTCATCATTGATTCGGGAGAACCATCCTCAAGCGTAGTTCGAGAGTTAGCTGCTGCCGGCATGATCAAATCGTCTGTATACTTTAATTATTTGATGAAGTTTACAAGAGCAGGAAACAAAATCAAACAAGGTGTTTATGATATCAATGATGGGATGAGTTCCCGTAAGATTTTGGATGTCATTATTTCTGGAAAAGTTAAACTAGTTAACTTCACTGTTCCGGAAGGGTATAACAACCGTCAGATCGGAGATTTGTTAGTTTCTAAAAAACTTGCCATATCACGCGAAGAGTTTTTGAAAGTAACCCAGAGTCCGGCACTCCTTACAAAGTATAATATCCCTGCAAAAACTTTGGAAGGCTACCTATTTCCAGAAACGTATTCTGTTCCTTTGAATTATCCTTTAGAAAGAATTACAGAGATGATGATCAAACGATTCTATAAAAAACTAGAATCTATTCCAGAAGCAAAGGATATCAAACCTGCAGACCTTCATTTTCGAGTTGTGTTAGCCTCCATTGTGGAAAGAGAAGCAGTTAGAAAAGAAGAAAGACCAATGATGGCTGGTGTGTTTTTAACTCGTATTGAAAAAAATATCAATTTAGAATCTTGTGCTACAATTCAGTATTTATTCGATAAACCTAAAAAGAGATTATTTGAATCTGACTTAAAGATTGTTTCTCCATACAATACGTATATCAATGGTGGATGGCCACCCGGACCAATTTCTAATCCAGGCTTACCAGCGTTAGAGGCTTCGTTCAAACCAATGAAATCCGATAAATTATTCTTCCTTTTAAAACCAGATGGATCTCATTATTTTTCAGCGACATTTAAAGAACATTTGGACGCAAAAAAGAAATTTATTGATGTGTTGTATCAATAGAAAAGAAAGAAACCATCAAATGCTTTTTACGTGAATTGAGTTTTTAACCAATGGATGAAAACATAGTTGAACTGAATATCGCAATCGGTGGGATATCGAAGGAGCTTTTGGATGTACAAAAAGCTTTAGATGCCTACCGAGAAAAACAAAAGCGAAAAGAAGCAATTGATGAAGAAGCGATCACCTTTGTGAATAAAGCGGAGCTTGTCATCGAAAAAGCAGAAAAAGGTGAACTCCAATTAACTGCTGACCAAATTCGTCGCATCAAAAGTAATCTTGCAAAAATTCTAAAGCGGCTTCAGAATAAACCTCTTTAACGAAACCTTCATAAAACCTTCACCAGCTTGTCATTCCCTTGTAACATATAAAGAACATAGTTTTCTATAGCTAGAGGGAGAATTTTTTACAAATCCCTTTCGGGAAGACCCGCTAGCCAAACAAATTCGAATTTTTTCGAAAGAGGATTTAAAATGAAAAATTCATTCAAAAAAAGCATGGTGCTTCTTTCCATCGCGTTGATGGGATTCACTATGGTTAATTGTCCAGGTAAGAAGAAAGATGATACTGCTTTGTTTCTTGGCTTAGCAGCATTGCTCAACCAACCTGAATACACTGTTGTACTAACGGGTACATTAAAAACTTCAGGTGGACTCCCGATCAAAGACGGAAAAGTTACTATCACTGATGCAAGTGGAATTTTATCAAGTGGACAAACTGCTCTTTCTGACTTTACAACATGTCAAACCAATTCTTACGCAACAGCTGGAGCTGCAGGTGCCCTTGATGGTGAATTTGTATTGAGCTTTCGACTCACTTCATTGACCGGAAATCTTACTTTATCTGCTGTAGAAGCAGTAGGTGCAGATAATACAACAGCTTGTTCCACTGTGACTGCGTTGGCAGGAAGTGCATTTACTAACTCACTAGGAGATGGAACACTCGGAGTAAATATTGATCTAGGTAACAGAACAAATGTTGCAGCCTTTCCAGTTACAGCCGCGGGTTATTCTGTAACCGTGAAATCAGTAAACGTCTTTGTTAAAGGTGAATATCCAATTGTAAGTCCTACGGTTGGAGAAAATGTTTGCGACGGGAAACGCCTTTTCGGTGGCCCAGTAATTAAATCCGGATCTATATCGGCATCAGAAACTTGGTCTGGTGGAATTCTACTTCAAGGTACAGTATTTATAGAAACTGGTGCAACTATTACAGTAACCCCAGGAACTGCTATCTTTGGACAAAGAGGATCTTCTATTTTCTTTAAACAAGGTTCCAAGTTAGTTTCAAACGGAACTGCAGCAGATCCAATTTGTTGGTCATCAGCAAGTGCTCTTGGTTCCCGTTTTCCTGGCGATTGGGGTGGTATTGTTATGATTGGAACTAGTGGAGCTTCACGCGCATCCAACACAGAGGGAACCACTCCACAAGGATATGGTGGGGCAATCGGCTCGGACGTAGAAAATTTGAATATGTCATATAACATCGTTGAATTTGCAGGCAATGAGGTTGCACCTGGTGATGAATTGAATAACCTTTCAATTTATGCATCAAAATCAGTACTTAGTTATGTGCAAGTTCATAGAGGTCTCGATGATGGTTTTGAAGCATGGGGTGGATCTGGAACATGGTCAAACCTATTAGCAACTGGCGGATTGGATGATGACTTCGACTTAGATGAAGCATTTACTGGAACGATGACAAATCTAATCGGCCACAAGTATCCTTCTTCCTGCGGTGGTTCCTTCTCAACAGATCCACATGGTTTTGAGATGGATGGAACTGATGCGACAAGCGGTGCTGGTTCGTCCTGTGCGTCAGGATCTTTGAACAGATGTACAAATCCTGCTATCACAAACGTTACTTTAATTGGGGCGAATATCCCATCTGGTCAAGGGATGAGACTTCGTGAAGGATTCGCCGGAACAATCAACAGAGCAATCGTATTCGGTTTTGCTGATCCAGCTGCAGTTAGTACTTCTACAACGGGAACTTTTCCTGCTGTAACAGGTACAATTTCAAACCTAGCATATGAAACAGGAAAGACTACTGCGATCACTCCTACTGGTTCTACTACGATTAGTGCAACTCCAATAACCTCCGATGGATCAACTTCCAATTGTGGTTTTGGGGATACAAAACCAGATTATAAAACAATCGGATCACTTTCTGGAACTTACATCGGTGGTGCAACTACTGATTGGTTTAAGGACTGGACTGTTTATAGAGCGAGATAGTTAATTTAAAACTTTACCTAGTGGCCTAATCCAAGGTCACTAGGTTTATTATGCGTAATCTCCTACTTATATTCTCCCTCTTAAGTTTCTCATTTTGTAGCCAAGAAGATTGGCGCGAACAAATGGAAGCCAAAAATCAAAAAGTTATCTTACAAGTTGAACAGGATCACAAACAATTTGATTCCTATCGTTTAAATCCAAAAGACTGGTCTGTTTCTTCAAAAACAAAAGAACTCGCTATTGAGAACTTTTTGAAAGAAATTTCTAAAACTAAAAAAGCAGAAGCATTCTATGTTAGTTGGGAAGAGAAATTGACCGTAATTTTTCCGAACACCAAAGGATCAGGAACTTTACTTGATACAACTCCTCTTGACGAATACAGAAAAGTATTAGAAAGCCGCGAAGAATTTGCCATTACTGAACTTAGTAACCTTTTAGCAGAAAAAACTTTTACTATCGAAAGTATTGATTGGGAAAAACCAAGATTGTTTGGGAATTTAAAAGGATATAAACCTAAAAATTTAAAACTTAAGATCATGGGAAAATCAGTATCGATCCCACAGATCAAAATGGTCTTTCAAACGAATTCAGGTTACAAAGTTGGTGTTTTAAGTCCTTAGCTTTGTAATCGTTTTGTAATAATTAGTTCACGTAAACGTAACTCAATTCAAATCCCTTTTCATTTACGTATCAGTAAATTCTATAAGCTTGGCTCTTAAGGAATTTATGAAATCAATCAATACTCTTCTTACCTTATCCTTATTGGTCTTTTTTTCAACTTTTGGCTTATCTGCACAAAGTAATGGATCAATTCGAGGAACTATCATTGATTCAGAAAACGGAGAACCGGTATTCGGTGCTACTATCGTTGTTCGATCAGAGAAAAAATTCGCTAAAACTGATTTTGACGGAAAGTATATTTTAGAACTTCCCCCTGGAACTTACCAAGTGGAATACCAAATGTATGGATACGGCCCGCAGAATAGAACGATCGTTGTAGGTTCTGGAAAACCGAGCCAAATGAATGTAACATTTGGTGCTCAAGTGTTACAAACTGTTGAAGTGAAAGATCGTGCTATCAATGAATCGGATGCTTCCTTACTGCAAGTACAGAAAAAATCGGCAACAGTTTCAGATGCGATCGGTGCTGAATCGATCAAAAAATCTCCAGATTCATCTGCTGGTGATGTGATCAAAAGGGTCACAGGAATTACTTTGATTGGTGGTAAGTATGTATTTGTTCGCGGATTAGGTGAAAGATATTCATCAACTTATTTGAACGATGCATATATACCTTCTACTGAACCTGATAAAAGGGTTGTGCCTTTAGATTTATTTCCAGCCAACTTAATTAAAAATATACGAGTCATTAAAACATTTGTACCGGAAGAGTCAGCAGAGTTCTCTGGTGGACTTGTAAAAATTGAAACTAAAGAGTATCCAGATGAATTTACAATGAAAGTAGGTTTCGGCGTTGGATATAATGGAAATACAACACGAAAGAAATGGCAAACATTTGATGGAGGAGATTTTTTTGGAAGACCGACTGCTAATCAAGAACTTCCTTCCGCAGTCAAAGCAGTTCCTGATTTTCTACCTTTTGAGCCAGGAAGTCGTTTTGGAGGAATCAATCCTTCATTAATCAACCTTGGTGCCGTTACCTTTCCTTCACAATGGACACCTGATACGACAAAGGCGCCATATGACAAAAACTTTAACTTAACTGTTGGTAATACTTTTAAATTAACAGAATCTGGACAAAGACTTGGCGTTATATTTGGTACTACCCATTCCGTCGATTATCGATTTAGACGTCAAAAAGACGTAAGGTATATTCCAGGAAACCCTGTTTCACTATCAGTTAAGGATTTAACAACAGTCTCTCCTTTGCAGACACAAGATGCAGACATCTATGTCGAAGATCGCTTGTTCGGAAACAATTTAAACTTTGCGTATGAACCGATGAGCGGCCAACAATTTTTCTTGAAAAATTTCTATTCAGTTTCTTCTGAAAAATCGGTTAGAGAATCTGTTGGAACCAATAATATTGATAATTTTCAGTTCTTCTCCCAAACCAATGACTTCATTAGTAGACAATTGTTTAATTCAAGTTTTGGCGGAAAACATGCTATCAATTTAGGTTCGTTGAGTAGACCACATACGCTTGATTGGCAAGTAAATTATGGAGAAGCCAAAAGAGATGAACCCAATTTGACGCAACAAGTATGGCGAAGGTCTTCAACAAGTCCAGTAACAACCATTCCAACGAGACTGGGAAATAACCCTGATGGTTCAAGGTTTTACTCCACATCAAATGACACTGTTAGAAGTTTTAGTGTTGCTTATGAAGTCCCTTTTGATCAATGGAACGGACTTAAATCGACATTTAAATTTGGTGGTTCTGCTTTGGATCGCTTCAAGTCATTTACCTTTCGAGAATTTGGGTCTAAATCAAACGTAGGGACTACCACCACTGATTTATATCCAGTGCCCGGGGAAATTGTTTATAATCCGTTAGAATTTTTACGAACGAATAGTACTGGTCTTGCAAATAGAACCTTCTCCGAAAGACAAGTAGAGCCGAATGCTTACGATGCGTATCAAAAGTTGCACTCCTATTTTTCTCAATTTGATGTTCCATTATTTCCAAAGTTTAGGTTCATTGGCGGAGCAAGGTACGAAGATTCTTATCAAAAGGTTAAAACATTTGTTCTAAAAGAACAATTCGATGTAAGACGACCAGGTTATGGATGTGATACTGGATCTGAGGGAGAACGAATTCTATTAGTAAAAAATAATATTTGTTCTGCCGATAATAACGGTGTTGGTGAAATTAGAACAAAAGATATTTTGCCTAGTGTTAATTTTGTTTATGAATTTCTTCAAGATCAAAATTTAAGATTTGGTTATACTCAAACACTCACTAGGCCGGATTTCAGAGAAATGTCTCCGTTTGCATTTACTCCTTATTTCGGTGGAGATAGAATCCGAGGAAATCCAAATCTCCAAAGAACCTACATTCATAACTTTGATTTTAGATATGAATACTTTATGGGTGGAGCAAACTATGTAGGAGCAGGTGTCTTTCACAAAGATCTTTCTAACCCAATTGAGTTGATTGGACAGCCAGTGGCTGGTCAGATTTCACCTTTCTTCACTTATGCGAATGCTAGTCGAGCAACCATTCGAGGAGTGGAGTTGGATTTTAGAAGAGAATTCTTTGATAAATTCCGATTTGAAACCAACGTATTCTTTATTAAATCTCTTGTGAACGTTGTGTCTTGGGAACAGTATACAATTTCTAAAGCAGGATTGTTAGATCCTATTGATAGAAGTTTTTCTTACGATCCAACAAACATTCGACGACCATTACAAGGACAGTCTGATTTCGTAGCAAACTTGAAGTTTGATGTATATTTGAATAAACTAAAAACAACCACGATTGGTTTATATTACAACTACTTCGGTGATCGGATCTTTGTTGTTGGTGCGAACGGAACTCCCGACGCTTATGAACGAGGAGTTGGTTTAACGGATATTGTTTTCTCCCATAAAATGGATGATAAACTTGATTTTAAATTTGCAGCAAAAAACGTAACAGACCAAAGATTTAGAATCTACGTGAAAGATGAGCTCCTCAACGAAGAAAAGCTTTTCCGATCATATCGTGAAGGGGTTTCTTTTTCGATGTCAATGGGGTATAAATTTTAAAAGAAAACCTAATATTAATTCTGAATTACAAACCCCGAGCCAAAAATTCGGGCGTTTGTAATTTAGCCGTTTCTTTCCTAAAGATCAATTTAGTTAATTCCTCTACCTATTTCCCTTCTGGATTCACTATAATCGGCAAACCATCTTTTCCATTTGGTACAAAAATCAATTTATTATTCGGATTCTCCATTGCTTTCAATTGAATGTATTTTGGAGTCAATGATTCTGAAATCATCTTCTGGGCTTTCGCTTGCGCTTCTGCTTCAATGAGCACGGCTTTTGCTCTACCATCAGCAGAGATTTGTTGGATCTCAGCATCCCTTTTAGCAATATTGATTTCGAATTTCATCTGTTCTTGTTCTTGTTGTTTGGTAAGTTTACTTTCGATTGCTTTTAAGATGGACGGACTGTACTCAACATCGTCGATAATTACATCATCAATTTCAACGTGTTTATCTTTTAACTTTTCACTCAGTGACTTTTTGATCTGTGCAGATACGTTAGGCGTCTCCTTGGATATCGAAACCATATTGTATGCAGATAAAATATTTCTTATGGCAGTTCGGAATTGCGGTTTAACTACTTTCTCATAGTAACCCCTTCCAATTTCCATTTCAAGTTCATAGATTTCATTTTGCACCGGTCGAATGATGATTGCAGCTGTGACAGTAATAGTTAAATCATCTCGAGTGAGGACCTCAACTTTTTCCTGGTAACTACTCCATTGAACCGAATAAACATAGACACTATTCCATGGCATATAGGTTTGAACTCGAGATTCTAATGGTTTTTGGCTAAGGCCCGTGCTGTAGGGGCGCCACATAAGACCCACCTCACCTGGACTGATGATGGAGAGGCATGATGTAAAAAAAAGGCTCACACCTAAAATGGATAGGAACTGGAAACTGGTTTGAAAAATGGATCGACGTTTCATAGTTAAACCATTAGACTAAAACGGATGTTACAATTTATATCCAGTCGATTTTTAATTCCCGCAGCATTCTACCTTGTTTTTTTCACTTTCATAGGGATGGGTATTTCCTGTATGGAAGATGAATCTGTAGTCAAAGCCCCTAAAAGTTTAGAATTACGTCTCTTTCAGGCAATCGACAAGGGAAACCTCGAACTAGTCAAAGAACTGTTAGCCGAAGGTGTGTCGATCAATGCAAAAGATTCCTTAGGCAATTCCCCTTTAATCAAAGCTGTGGACGACGAAGAGATGGTGATGGCAAAATTTTTGATCCACAAAGGTGCCAACGTCAATCTTCGTAATACCACAGGAGAAACTGCTCTCTATCGCGCTGTGTATCGGGGAAATTTAGAATTAGTCAAACTTTTGGTAGAGGCAGGTGCAGAAACCAAAGTCAAAACTGTAGGTGGGGTTAGCATTGCGGAACTTGCGGAAGAAAGAGGGGAAGAAGGGATTTTGAAGTATCTACACTCGCTTAAATAGGAATTTATTATTTAAGTAAATTTGCATATATAGTGTTATACGCCATTTGGTGCATCGTTTTAATATTATATTCCTATATATTTGCGTGTATAAATTACTTATTATGTGTTCATTCATACAATTAAAGGAAATAAATCATGAAAATATCTGAGGTTAATATAAATGAAGAAACAGCAAGCATAGTTGGTCTTAAACAAATTTCTATGAAGAAAGTTGGCAACACTATACTCTTAGCAGGAAAAAATGGATCAGGTAAAACACGAATCCTAAATCTTATACGTGATCAAACAGTAAATTTAAACAACTTTTTTAATCAGAAACAACAAGCGGCTAATCAACTAGAGCAAATTAAACAGAGAATTATACAACAACCCCAACAAAAACAAAGTTTCGAGCAACAAATTCAAGCCTATCAAAACGCAATCATACAATACGAACAACAAATATCACAACAACCCCAACAAAAACAAAGTTTTGAACAACAAATTCAAGCCTATCAAAACGCAATCATACAATACGAACAACAAATATCACAACAACCTGAACAAAAACAAAGTTTTGAGCAACAAATTCTACATCTTGAAAAATTGGTAAAAACACAAATTCCCATAATAACAGAAAACGATGAAAAAAACATAATAATCGTCGATTTTGTTCCTAATAAGATTGATTTAGAGGATTGGTCAAATCAAAGCAAAGAAAATTGGATGCGGAAGGCTCATCAAGCTACAAACCTAGGAGTTTCAAACCTTCACCATTCAACACTCCCTTTAATACAACAAGTATTAGATCGTTGGATTAATTCAACTCATCCAAAATTACAGAATTCAGATAACGACATCGAGATTTCGACAAATAATTACCACCGCTTACAAAGCATAGTAAAATCGTTTTTAGGTACCGAAATAGAATGGGACAATGACGGCTATACTACTATCTTTAAAAAACCAATTGCTAAAGCGCAGCTTTCAGCGGGGCAAAGAGTATTACTGCAACTTTGCGTCGCTATTTATGCTCAAGGAGGTAATTTATCAAATCATATTCTCTTTATGGATGAACCTGAAAACCATTTACATCCTTCTGCAGTCATAGATTTATTAGATACAATAAAAAAACATAATCCAAATGGTCAAATTTGGATAGCAACCCACTCAATACCACTTTTATCGCACTTTGACGCTTCTTCTCTTTGGTTTGTAGAAGAAGGTATAATAAAACACTCAGGTAAGAAACCAGAAGAAGTATTGAAAAGTCTATTAGGCAATGAAGAAAGAATTCAGAAATTAAAAGATTTTACAAGCTTACCTAATGAATTGGCTAGAAATCGTTTTGCATTCGAATGTTTATGCTCTCCTAAAGTTATTGAAACTGATTCTAAAGACCCACAATCTAAACAGCTTTATGACCAACTTGAAATAATTTGGAAAAAAAAAGAAACTATTAGTCTGCTTGATTTTGGTGCAGGTAAAGGTCGAATGATTGCTAACCTTGCAGACTACGAAAACATATCACCAGCTATATTGGATTATCATGCATACGATTCATCAGATTCAGAGAAAGAACATTGCCTTAAGAATATTTCATTATCTTATTCAAATGAAACCAATCGTTATCATAATTCACTTGAAGATTTACGGTCTAAGGTAGATGACCATTACTTTGATGTGGTTGTCCTAAGTAATGTCCTCCATGAAATACCACATGAGTCATGGTGTGAAACCTTTAGTAGCATTGAAAAAATCCTAAAGACTGATGGCTTCCTTTTATTAATTGAAGACTGCCGTTTACCAACAGGTGAACTTGCCCATAAAAATGGTTTTATTGTTTTCAATACGCTGCATTTAAAAAAACTATTTGAAATTCCAGCTAATGAGGAAAAATTTATTAAACATGATGCTCGATTCGATTCGATTGATCAACGTGGTCGATTAATGGCACATTTAATTCCGACAAAATATTTAAAAAAGATTTCTTCTCAAACAATTAGGAACTCATTACTAGAATTAAAATCTTCAGCAAAAATGGAAATTCGCAAAATTCGTAAAGGCGAAATAAGTTATTCTAATGGTATTGCACACAGTTTTTGGACTCAACAGCTAGCAAATGCGGAACTTTGTTTAACCGAATTAGGTGAGTTAAATTAGGTTAAAAACATCAAATGGACATTTATATCAGCGGAAAAATTAAATTCTTTAATTCAGAAACGATTAAAGCTAATATTTTTGCAATTACAATTGTACGGATTGAACACAACATATATTCTCAATAAAAACCAAGTTGCGCATAACAGCGACTTTCCGCTTCGGCACTTACGACCTCGCTTGGGCTGCGCCATATAGTCTAGTTCGTTATGCGTCATTGCTTAGCTTACATCTTTATAACTAAGAAAACTTTGTTCCATCTTTGTTATATTGTAGGTTATCTTATATCTTATTTAATAATTCTAATTCCATCTATGTCAGAATTAGATCCATGTACAAATGGGATTCCGGATGGATTTCTTACTTCGATTTACCTAATTTTCTATATACTAATAAGTTTCTCTCTCTTAGTTTTACCATTTGTTAAAATAAGTTCTAAATATTGGTTTTTTGGTTTATTACATATCGTGACTTTTGCATATTTCAGTTTTAAGCTAACAAATTACATATATTTTGTATCTCTGAAAGGATACCATATTTGCGATGGATACCATCTTTGGAACGACTTCACTAATCCAGGTAATGAAAGTTACGGAAAGTCAGATTTGTTAATGCGCCTTTTTCCTTTGTTCCTATTTTCTTCACTATTTTATTTTATTTCTATCACATATTTTTCGAAATCAATAAGTAAGAAAAATTCTTGATAAAAAGATTTCTTTCAATAAAATTAATTTGATCAAAAAGCGACTACGCATAACAGCACCAAATCGCTACGCTTCGGCCTCGATTAGCCTAGTTCGTTATGCGAAAGTCGTTAAATTCCAATGAAAATTAATAAAATATATGGAAAAATCAAAAGACTAGTTACAAAACCGTTCTCATATTTTATTCCTTTAAACAAAAAGGAAATTGCTCTTTTAGAATATAACTTCGAATTTTATAGGAAACTAACTGGAACAGAAAGGAAGGAGTATAATTTTCTCATTAAACATTTTAAACTCTCGAAATCTATAAAATCTACGTCAGATATCACCTTAACTAAATATCATAAAACTTTTCTGGCATGCGCCGCTGTAAGACTTATACGCAAAATTGGATTGAGACATTATGATTATATTAATAATATTATCGTTTTTCCCGACAAATTTGAAACTAACGAATTCCAATTCAAACTTGACGGAGTAACTGGAGATAACGGATCTATTGGGTTATCTTGGAAAGCAATAATCAGAGGTATTTCAAATTCAAATGACGGTGACTGTGTTATCACACATGAATTTGCTCATGCGATTGATCTTTTATCCGGTGGTTTCGATGGTATTCCACAATTAAACGCTGATAGAGAAATTAATAACTGGGAAAATCTAATTATCAAAGATTTTCAACAATTAAAGAATGAAATTAAACATCTATTCTCATATATTGAAGATGAATCGGAATTTTTTGCATATCTTAGTGAATATTTCTTTGAAAATCCTAAACGTTTCAGGGAAAGGTTGCCAAAAATCTTTGATCTATTTAATAGATTTTATCAAGAATATGATGTTCATCAATAACGACTACCACATAACATCTCTTGGTAAATACCACCTGGCACTCACCCCTATCAGAGTCAGTGCCATCTTTCATCCTTCACAACTCCTGATCTCTTACTGATTCATCTCCACCAAGGTTTCAAAAAGAATTTTAGTCCCCAGTTCCAAATTATCAATGGTCATGTTTTCGTTTTTACCATGCATCCCATCTATGTCTTCCGATTTGAGAACCGCAGGAATCAATCCGTATGATTTAATTCCTAACCTTCTCAAGTAGGAATTGTCTGTTTTTCCAGGAGAAAGAAATGGAGTTACCGTACTATTGGGAAACTTTTTGACAGACACAGCTGCCAAAGTGCTAAAAAGTCGAGTGTTGATGGGAGATATGTCAGTTGGATTGATATCGGTAAAAGTAATTTCCGCATTGTATTTAGCGGCAATGGTTTTTACTTTATTGGCAAATTCTTCAATATCAACACCGGGTAAAGTTCTGATGTCGAGTCTTCCTGAGGCTTCCCCTGCAATTACGTTTTCTCCCCCTTCGCCTTCTGTGGTTCTAAAACCAGTAATGGATTTGGTGTTTGTCGTCATTGCCGTTAGGTGACGATTGCTTCGGATGGTCCCGTGTAGCAATGGTTTGATCAATGGGTTTCTGGCATTCTTTAAAAAAAATGAATTTGGAAAGGAACTGATTGTCCCGAGTTGGTAAAAAAATGCATCGGTTTCCGAGGTGATACGAATATCAGATTCGAGTTCTCTGACTTCGTTAAAAAATTGAATTAAGGACAAAGCTGGGTATTGAGTGGGAGGCGAAGATCCGTGCCCACTGGTTCCTTTGATTTTTGCTCGTAACCAAATGTTTCCTTTTTCCGCATATTGAATGTTAAAGATAGTGGAACCTGGGATCACAATGTCCCTTGTTGCCACTCCACCTTCATTGAGTGCGTATTCGTATCCTTCAAAAACTTGTTTTTGTTTTGAAGTCATATACTTGCCACCTAACTCTGAACCTGATTCCTCATCGGCCAAAGCCAAATACATAATTTTTCGAGTTCTTGGAATTCCAGATCGTTTGATTTCCAGAAAGGCAAGTAATTCCATTACGGCCATTCCTTTCATATCAATGGCACCACGCCCCCAAACACGACCTTCACTTACCGTACCAGAAAGTGGATTAACCTTCCATTCTTTGGAATCAAATTCGACTGTGTCCAAATGGTTTGCGAGAATGATTCCTGGCTCGGGATTTGGAACTGTTGCTGGTAATTCGGCAATCAAATTAGGTCTTGTTGGATATTTCGGATCAAAAACAAAACGAGAAGGGATCCCTTCTTTTGCAAGAACCGCTTGGACGTATTTGGCCACCTGAATTTCGTTTCCACGAACCGATGGTATTTTCAATAAATCTGATAAAAGTTTTACCGCTTCCGACCTGCGTGCTTCCCAATTGACTTTGGGATATGATTGTTTTAGTTCCGCATACTTTACCTTTTGACCGAAGGAACATTGTAAACTTAAAACCGCGAGAATAAATACCGAAACCAAAACCTTCATAAAAATGAATCTCCCTTTCTCTCCGGAAAAGAGAATCATGGATTTCAAAAGTTAAAAGAAAAAACTAACTTAGATTTTTCGTAAAACCAATCGAACGATGGATGCCTTTCCTCTGTGGAACGGACTTTCATTAAGTTCAATTTCTAAGGCTTCTTCATATTCAACGCTCATTTCTGAAAAATCCATACGCAAATCTTTTAATTGATACAACATGTCTGGATCTTTTGGACCACCTGATGTGTATTGCAACTGCTCAGGAGAAAATGCCTCCAGCAATAAAATCCCACCTGATTTTAAAGTTCGAACACAATTACGGTGGGCAGTAGTGCGAATGGATTTATGAAAGTGGCAGTAAATCAAAGCAACCATATCCATTTGTTCTGGCGCATAGGGGTAAGATAAAACATCAGAAATCTCATAGTGGATGGTGACATTTTTTTCGTTCGCAAGTGCGGTTGCTTTTTGTTTTCCGATTTCTGATTGATCAAAGGCAAATACGTCCCAGCCGAGTCCTGCAGCAAATACCGCATTCCTTCCTTCGCCTTCACAGGGAAAAAGAATTCTTCCTTTTTTTAAATTAGGTAGACGAGTGCGTAAAAAATCGTTTGGGTCTTTTCCGTAAACATAGTCTTCATTCGCATAACGTTCATTCCAGAAAGTTTTAGAATACATGGTGTCCCTGCTGTTTATTTTTTTGATCGCATCATCATATACTAAACTTTCTGAATCAGAACCATTTTTTCAGTAATAATGAATTAAATCGTCGGCAGATTCCCGCGGTGTATGGAAACGATTGAGTTCAGAATCCGGTTTTGGATATCCGATGCTCAGTCCAAGGATTACCTTTTCTTCCTTAGGCAACCCTAAAAGGTTTCGAACGACATCAGGAAATGCACCCAAAGCGGCTTGTGGACAAGTTCCCAATCCTTCCTCCCTTGCTAGGAGAAGAATCGATTGTAAAAAACAACCCAAATCAATTCCGACAAAAAAATTGAGATCAAATTTAGAAGTGATAAAAACTGCAGTCGGTGCCCCAAAGAATTCAAAATTTCGAAGCATAAATTGGTCCCTCGCTTCTTTGTCTTTACGATCAATTCCTGCCACTCCATAAATTTTCATCCCTAAATCAAACATTCGTTTTTTGGCATCACTTGGATATGATTCTGGCCAATTGGTTTCTGGTTGGGGGGAAGACTCCCTTGCTGCTTTCGTAAGTTCTAATGCTAACTTCTCTCGTTTATTGCCACTCACAATATGTACCTTCCAAGGTTGCGAGTTTTTCCAACTGGGGGAACGCAGGGCCTTTTTAAAGATCCTTTGGAGGATTTCTTCTGGGATAGGTTCTGGTAAATATTCTCGGATGCTATGTCTAGTTTCTAAGGCCTCCGTTGTTGTTTTGGCAGACTCATGGATGGATATCATTTCAGAATTCATATGGATGCTCCTGGTGCATATACATACCGACCGGTCTGTATATGCAAGAACTTTTCATACAGACCAGTTGGTATAATGTTTGCATAGTTTTTGTAATTTTGGAATTTGTAAGGGATATGAAAAAAGAACCAACTCGTGTACGCCTCTTGCAAGTAAGCAAAGATCTCTTTTTAAAACAAGGGTATTCGGAAACAGGTCTCAATCAAATCGTAGGTGAAGCAGAAACCGTCAAAGCGAGTTTATACCAACATTTTTCCTCAAAAGAGATGTTAGGTAAGGAAGTACTTCGAATTTATTCGAATGAAAATTTAACTCTTCTCAAATCTCTTATGAAACGAAATCCAAAACCTCTTGATTTTGTGAAGGCTTGGGTTCGGATTCTTTCCCGGGAAGCGAGAGAATCCCAACTCTTTGGATGTGGAATGGCCAATTTCCGAGCACAGATTGCAGCAAACGAATTGGAGATTTTGAAAGAAATTGAGGAAATTGCCCACAAAACCATCGATTGTTTGGCTGAGTATTTACAAGAGTCTCTGGAAAATGGTCAAATAATTTCTAAAGTGGATTGTCGATCACTCGCCAAACAATTATTTTTTGTCTACGAAGGGGTTTTGCAAGGTTATCGTTTGCTTGATGATAAAAGATCATTGGAAGATCTTTACCGAATTGCCGAATGTTTGATCCCAACATCTAAATGAAATACGCTAAATTTCTAATTTTTATTTTTTGTTTGGGATGGTTTATACCTCTATACGCAGAGGGAAACCTGGAAGTTGTATTTCAAATAGTAAAATCCAATTCAGGAAAACCAGTCACAAACGCAGTTGTTATTTCAAAAAAAGGCAAAACAAGTGGTGTTTCCAATGAGGAAGGGATCGCCAAACTTCGATTTCCCGAACCAGGTTATTATGAAATTAAAATTTCTACCGCGGACAGAACCGAATCTGTGTTTCGGGAAGTTCGATTCAAAGGGCAGGTGATCCTCGTCACCATCTCTGAAGCAAATTTATCTGGAATTTTAGTGAGTGGTGAAAGGGACAAAACTCCTCTCTCTCGATATGGACTTGTACAAGATGAAATCAAACGACTTCCTGGAGTATCTGGTGATTCCTTAAAAGCACTGCAAACCATTCCTGGCGTAGTGATTGGAGCACCTGTTGGAATTTTACCTTCTGTTTTTACAAACATAGGAACCAATTTATTAACTGGAAATCCCTATTCCAATAGTGAAAGAGGAGATTTATCCTTACGTGGCGGCGGCACTAGACAAAACCAATATTATTTCGATGGATTCCCACTTTCTTATCCATTCCATTTGGGAAATCAATCTTCCGTACTAAATAATAATTTAATTAAATCCTTTGATGTATTTACTGGTGCCTTTCCAGCTAAATATGGTTATGCGACTGGCGGAATCATTGCCATTGAAGGCACTGACCGTGTTGATGAAAATAAAACCGTCATCAATATCAATTTATTTTTATCAGATATTTACAACCAATCCAAAGTTTTGCCGGGCCTAGCAATGATCAGTTCGGGAAGGAAAAACTATCCAAACTTAGTTCTATTACAAGCCTACCCACAAGGGATTCCCGAAGATGCAAAGTATGCAGAGTACCAAGATTACCAATGGAAACTGATTTGGGATATTAGTTCGGAACATCGCCTTTCGATCCAAACGTTTGGAACAAGAGATAGACAAGCATACACCAAAGCCCAAGCAGATTTAGAAAGAGGAGGGCAAGACCCACGTCCTCCGACTGGCCTTGACCGAATGTTTCGCACAGATGCCATTCGTTACGTTTGGAAAGGTAAAACATTTCGAAACACATTATCTTATTCACGTACTTCTTTTAATGAATTTTTTGAACTGAGATTTACAAATCCGCTGACAGCAGAAAATATTTTTGGGTTACAAAATAGAACTGCAGATACAACCACTTATGTTCATAATGCGTTTGAATGGGAACTATGGGAAGAACATCTCAAGTTAGAAGCTGGAATCCAAGGTAGGTTCCGAGAGACAACCTTAAAAGGAGAAAATATTTCTTCTTACAATCGATTGTTTTACAATATTTTTAATGATCTTTTAAATTCTAATGCAGCTTTCCGATCCGTGATCGATGGAGACAGAATTCGATACCGGGAAAAATCCGCTTATGCGGAACTTCCATTTAAATACGGTGGTTTTCGCCTAACACCGGGAGCAAGGGTAGATAATTATTCTGGTAGCAATGAAACCAATTTAGCACCGCGAATCACTGGTGGTTATCTTTTTGAATCCACAAAAACTGGATTTATGATTGGGCATGGGATTCATTACAATGCACCTGTATCTGTTGAAGCTTTGTCAGCAAAATCCGGAAATCCCAATCTTTTTATGGAACGTTCCGAACACAATTCCGTCGGAGTCAGCCAGGAATTTTCCAACAACTGGCAAATTAAAATTGAAGGCTTTCGAAATATATTTCAAAACATCATTGTTCCTGATGCCTACATTGCTGATCCGTATGCTTTGAACAATGACACTCGCGTTTTTGTGAATGAGACAGCCAAAGTTCTCGCAAATCCCATCACACCAAAAAATCTAAATTATTCAAATGCTGGTTATGGACATTCGGAAGGGATTGAAATTTTTATCAAAAAAACCAAAGATCCAAGAGAACAATCCGGCCTTTTTGGTTGGATTTCCTATACAAATTCTATCACCAAACGAATCAATAACCAAGCCAGGTTATCCAGTGATGAAACAAGAAACAGAACTTTATTGAATAATTCCAGAACACTACTTGCCCAATCCAAAATTGGAACAAACTACATAAATTATTATGATGATAATCAATTTGAAGTTATCTATAACAATGATAAGGAACAACTTTATGATTTAGATAGAACACATATTTTAAATATTGTTTTTGGTTATAAATTTAATCCAGAATGGATGGTTGGCGGAAGGTTTCGATATTTTTCAGGTACACCTTACACTCCCATTACAAGTGCTACACGAGCAAACCAAGCGGCAACTTTTGGTTTAAATTTGTATTTTCCAAATTATTCAGGAAACTATAACAGTGATCGATTTTTACCTTTTCACCAATTTGATTTGCGGATTGATCGGATTGAAAACTATTCTTGGGGTTATATCAATACGTATATTGAATTTGTGAATTTTTACGGACGAAGAAATCAGGCTGGTTTCGAATTTGATAATACCAAAAATTATCAAAGAAATCAGAATCCTGCACCAACATATGATACTGTAAATTCACCATATATTATTTCGCAAACTCCAAATGGAAAATTAGCTTTTATTCCTCTCATCAATATTGGAATGGAGGTACGATTTTGAAAAATAAAATCATTTTATTTTCTATCACTTTATTTTTGACCTCTTGTCTTGAAGGTGGGGAAGAAAAACAAAAAGAAGAAGAGAACAAACAAACTTTTAATTTAACTACCCTATACCTAATTCGGCAGTATGGAAATTGTATCAAAACCAATACTTCCTTATCTTCAAATAACCAATTTTGTAGCCGAAGACCTCTTGGAGTATGCAACGTCAATCAACTCATTGTCACTCAGAGCGAAGTGAATGTGATGATCAATGATGCAAGGATCATTCAAACAAGAACGGTCGATTGCCAAGAGTCAATTTTGCAATCGGGAGTTTTGAGTTTGAAAGCAACAACAACGGCCAACGTTGATAACTTTAAATCCCAATATACATTCCGTGTTGCCGAATCCTGTGAATTAGAAGGATTCCTGACAAGTAATGGAACCAGGTTCGCTAATTTTACAGAAATTCTTTGGTTAGATTCTGTTCGCGGAAAAATTGCCAAAGCTGCAAAAACCATAGTTGCCAATGGTTTTTTACCTCAGGCAAACCGTGACCGCGCTAACAGTTGTTTGAATTTAGAATTTAAAGATTGGGAAAGGGACCTCGCGCAAGGAAGTAATGACAATAAAATTCTGGTCGAAATCGTACATCCTTAAAATCAAAATCCGCTTTCCTTAACCTCGCCATCTCACATTTTGTCTTTAATCTGAAGGAAATTGAATTTTATGACTTTGAATCGATATAGCCGCATTCTTACCCAAGATGAATCCCTTCCTGCCTCCCAAGCAATGATCATTGGATCTGGAGTTCCTTATGAAGATTTAAATAAACCATTCATTGGAATTGGTAGTACTGGATTTGATGGAAATCCATGTAATATGCATCTCACCACTCTTGCTTCTTTACAAAAGAAAAGTGTATTAGATACAAAACAAATGGTGGGTTTATTATTTAACACCATTGGTGTAAGCGACGGAATTACCAACGGTAATGACGGGATGCGTTACTCACTTCCTTCAAGAGAAATCATCGCTGATTCCATTGAAACGATTTCTGGTGCACATTATTATGATGGGATTATATTTACTGCCGGTTGTGATAAAAATATGCCAGGTGCGATCATGGCAATGTCAAGACTCAACAGGCCATCCATCATGGTATATGGTGGAACCATCAATGGCGGAAATTACAAAGGTGAAAAATTAAATATTGTTTCTGCCTTTGAAGCATACGGAAAAAAAATTAACGGAAAAATCACAGAAGAAGATTTTAAAGAAGTCATTAAAAATTCCTGCCCAGGGCCTGGCGCTTGCGGTGGAATGTATACTGCGAATACTATGGCTACGGCCATTGAAGTAATGGGAATGAGTTTACCATATAGTTCTTCTTCTCCGGCTCGCAGTGAAGAAAAAAAGAAAGAATGTATGAATATTGGAAAGTTTATGTACAATCTTTTAGAAAAAGATATCAAACCTTCAGATATCATCACTCCTAAATCAATTTTAAATGCACTACGAGTGGTGACTATCCTCGGTGGTTCCACAAATGCTGCCTTACATATGATTGCGATTGCAAGAACTATGGGTATCCCTTTGGATTTGGAACAAATTCAAAAAGTAACAGATACAACACCACTACTTGCAGATATGAAACCAAGTGGAAAGTATCTAATGGAAGATTTACATGCTATCGGGGGAACCCCTGCAATCATGAAATTTATGTTACGCGAAGGTTTGCTTGACGGATCTTGTTTGACAGTCACTGGAAAAACCATCGCAGAAAACTTGGAAAGTCTTCCTGATCTTCCGGCTGACCAAGATTTACTTCGACCCGTTAGTAATCCCATTAAAAAAGAAGGCCATATTCAAGTCCTATATGGCAATATCGCCAAAAAAGGTGCTGTGGCAAAAATCACAGGCCATGAAGGGGAAAGGTTCGAAGGCAAAGCCATTTGTTTTGATTCTGAAGTGGAAGCCAATGCCGGGATTCGCGACGGTAAAGTCAAACCAGGCCATGTGGTAGTGATCCGTTACGTAGGCCCAAAAGGCGGTCCGGGAATGCCAGAGATGTTAAAACCAACTTCTGCCATCATCGGCGCAGGTCTTGGGGACAATGTGGCTCTCATCACTGATGGAAGGTTCTCGGGCGGAAGTCATGGATTTGTTGTGGGCCATATCACTCCGGAAGCAATGGAAGGGGGAGAGTTGGCATTTGTGAATGATGGGGACAGTATCTTGATTGATGCTCGCACCAACAAACTCGAACTACAAATTGCACCAGAGGAGCTAGAAAAACGGAGAGCGACTTGGAAAAAACCTCCATACCGCATTACCTCTGGATATCTTTGGAAGTACATCCAGATGGTAAAAGATGCTAGTACTGGTTGCCTAACGGACCGTTAGGCGTCCATTTCAATTGGAGTTCCCACTCTTTTCTTTGGGAACTTCTTCTTTCCCATCCGCATGTCTGGCAAATCTAGATTTACCAACATGTACTGGATCGTAGGAATCCCAAGGCCAACCGCCAAACTGTGTTTTGCGATAGTCGTCAAACGCTTGTTGGATTTCTTCTTGTTTGTTCATCACAAAAGGCCCATATTGGACTACAGGTTCTGCAATAGGTTTTCCTTCCAAAATCAAAATGCGTCCTGGTTCCGATCCATTCTTTAGTTCTAGAGAAACATCCGATTTTAGGTTGTACATATGTTTGCCTGGTACGACAACTTCATCGAGTACTAGACCTTCTCCTCGGAAGTAATACAAATTTCTATTGTTTCCAATCGAACTTCCAGGAATCACAAAACTAACTTCTGGATCTAAATCTAAAATATATATTCCTACTTCGTTTTTTGGATCACCTGCCCAGGAATCTGGAGGTGGGTCGAGTGGTTTATCACCAAACAATGATCCGGCGACTGTTTTAATTTTTACCTTTCTCCCATTGGCATCCGAAACCACTTTTACAGGAATGTCTTCGTTCCAAAACATTTTGAAGTGTGGATCTACAAATTTATTTTTTGCCGGCAGATTCATCCAAATCTGAAAAAGTTCCAAAGTATTATCACCTGCTTCATTCACCAAAGGAAACATTTCTGAATGTTGGATCCCAGCACCTGCCGTCATCCATTGTACGTCCCCATCTCCGTACCTACCAGCGGCACCTTGGGAATCGGCATGGTCAATGAGTCCTCTTTGGACCACAGTCACTGTTTCAAATCCGCGGTGGGGGTGGCCTGGAAAACCTGGTATGGTTTCCCCGTGGTACATCCTCCATCCGTCTTTTCCAGCAAAGTCTTGGCCAATTTGTCTTCCTTGGAGGGAAGCATCCGGCCCAAACTTTCCATTTCCTTTGGGATAATAGTCTTCGTGGTGGACACAAAACAAAAAAGGATCGGAAGTCGGCCATTGGAAGTCCAGCTTTTGTGCGTATAATATCGATTTATGTTTCATCTTTGAGTCCTATTTTTGCGTAATGTATCGCTATTTATAAGACAGTAATTTAGAACCAAAAGTTTTTCACAATAGAAACATTCACTCCGAAAGAACCATATTCCTTAATCCTATGCACAATGAGTTTCGATTTGGAATGAAGTGCGATTAAATGTTTTGTACTAATTGAATATAAAAAGTAGATCCAAATCCTGATTCACTCTCTACCCAAATTTTGCCTCCTTGTTTTTCTAAAAATTCTTTGCAGAGTATGAGTCCAAGACCTGTTCCCGACTCTTGCGCAGTACCTTTAGTTGAAAATTTATGATCGACTCGAAAAAGATTCTCGATTTGTTCCTTCACCATTCCCACACCTTGGTCCTTTATAAAGAAAATCGAATCCTTATGTGAAACGCCAATGGTTATTTCTGTATTTACGTTGCTATATTTAATAGCATTAGAAATTAGATTTCGTATCACAGTTTCAATCATATACAAATCAGCGAAGATTGTTTGAGTATTTGGAATCTGATTGGAAATCATTAGATTTTTTTTATTAGCTGATAAGGCCAAAAGGCCGATCACTCTTTCGATAAGTTCATAAAAATGAATTGTAACCGGTTGGGAATTAATATTTCCACTTTGAGACCTGGCCCAATCTAATAAATTTTCTAATAATGAATAAACTAAATCCGAAGATTCTTCTAACATTTTTAAATAAGAAGTTCTTTCGGTTTCTGAAAATTTAGAATCTTTTTCGCTTAAAATTTTAGTGAATTCTCTTTGGGTACCGAGTGGACCACGTAAGTCATGAGCTATGATCGAAAAAAATTTATCTTTAGAAGTATTGAGTTCTAACAATCGAATTGCAGATTCTTTTAAATTATTTTCAACTAATTTTCGTTCAGTGATGTCCCTAACTATAGCGCAATTATATTGTTTGCCTCCATATTCGATTAAATTGACAGTCACTTCTATCGGGAATGAAGTACCATCTTTACGTTGGTTAATTGTTTCAATCGAAAACGTTTTTCGGTTTAAAATTTCCTGCCAATGGCTTTTCCACATGTCGACAGTAAATATCGGATCAACTTGAAACATTTTCATAGAAAGTAATTCTTCTTTTGTGTATCCATAATTTTTACAAGCGGCATCGTTCACGAAAACAATATTTCCTTCGGAATCTAACCAAAGAATGGATTCTGAGATGGTATCAATGGAATACTGGGTGAACTGTAGAGCCTGAAATAGATTTGAATGATTTGATTCTGTTTCAAACAACTTATGTTTTAAAAGTTGGTTTTCTAATTCCAAACGTTTTAAATCGGCACTCAATGCTTCATATGTCTTAGGGAGAAGTGACATGGATGAATGATAAGATTCTAATTTCGAAATTTATTGCCAAGAACTAAGTATAGAAAATCTTATTTCCTTTGGCTTGAATCTGACTTGACTTAAGTAGTATCCCTAGATAGAAATATACTCCCTGAAACGATATGCCTTGTTTATATTGCCAGAAAGAGTCCACACAATTCTCTCGTAATGTTCCCGTGCAAGACGAAAGAGTGACACACCAATTTCCAATCGATGATATCGTAGGAAATCCCCTGAATCGTTTCAAGGAAATCTATGAATGTAAGGATTGCCATAGTCTCTGGTGGATCAAAACTAAAGGGACTGGTGACCCCAGGTCCACCTATCCAGAGTTTTACGAACAAACGGCTGAACGAATTGACGACCAACGTTCAGAATTGATTCGGAATCCTTCTGTTTCAAGGCTTGTTGCTGCAAAAGAAACTTCTTTTCCGTATTCATTTTTTGAAGAAATATTAGAAATCCTTTCTAAAACAGAAACGGAAAAATTAAAAGTTTTATATTTCAATCGAGATCCAAGTTTACCTTCAGCCGTAAAACGTTGGTTACGTCAATGGTTTCAAAAAGAATTTCCCTTAGAGTTTCAAGGAATTCAGAATAAAGGGCTCCCTAATTCTGCTAATTTATTAATTCAATTGGAGGAAAATGAATCGATTCTTGTTTCCGAATTCATTGGAAAGGATCAATTTGTTTTCATTTCGTATCGAAATGAAAAATATTTTTTACAGTCATTTGATCTCAGTAAAAAAAAAATATTATGGAAGGAAAAAATCCAAAAACCTTTCCTCGAAGGTATCGACATTCCAATTCTTTTTTATCAATCCGGTTACCTTTGTATTTACCAAGGATTTCAAAAAGGCTCAGAATTTTATTCAAAACTAAATAAACCGGATACTCTTTGTATTTTTGATCTTTCTGGAAAACTCATTGTATCAGTCAAACTGGCCTTCCAATGTTATGAAATTCTATCGACAGAAGAACGAGATCTCTCAGAAAATAGAGTGGTACATAACTTTAGTTTTACGATTTTATCAGAAACTTTGTATCTACCTCACCAATCAAAAATTCAAACGTATGATTTGATTTCAGGAAAATTAATGAGTAGCATTTCTTTACCGAAGTTTGAAATCTTTTCTGGAAAGGCATTCGAAACAGAATCTGGGAATCTTTTATTCCATACTTTAAAAGGAATTTATGGAGTTAGTCCTTCTGGGGAAGAAGTGTTTCAATATTTTTCTCCCTACTATCCAGTGTATATCGATTCGCAATTCCAATTGTATTTTTATTATGCGATTGTAGAATCAGCAAATACAGGAAAGAAAAAATTTTTTCAACAAACTCATAGTTCTGGAATTTCTTTGGTTCGAGAGTTGGCATCCCCACCTGTAGAATTTCCTGGTGGAATATATTTACCATTTAGTTTAGATGGTTCACTTCTTTTGGATTCACAATTGAAAACCCTCAAAGAACTTCCCTTCAGTACAACGGACACTCTTGGACCGCATTCTTTTGGCACTGCTAAGTCTCCTGTATTAGTAACAGAGGATCGAATCACCATCACTGCTGACTACTCAGCAATTCATATGATTGATTTTTTAGGAAATGTAGTTTTTGAAAAACCAATCCATAGTGAAATAATTCGTCTTTTTACTTTCGATGGCAAACACATAGTTCTGATTTTAAGTTTATTTGATGATTACAGTGAGGCCGAACAAATTGAACTCATTTTACTCTCACCGAATGGAATGGTGATAAAACAAAAAATGTTCCCAGGTCCAAAAGGATTGTCGGTAAGTTTTGATGGGATTTGTATTTTTGCAAAAAACAATCAAATATACTCAATTGATTTATTTGAGACAGAAGAATCCAAATGAAATTGGTTCGAAAACAATGGTTTTACTTTGTTTTAGTATTGATTCTAGGAACATCTATTTATGCTGATGAAACTCCAATCAACATTAAAGATAGTGATATATCTCCTCTCTATCTCGCAAATTCGATATTAGTTTTAGAGGATCCAACAAACCGTTTAAATTTTGAAGAAATTGTATCATCAAAACTTGAATCAAAATTTATAAAGGTAAAATCTTCGAAAGAGGCATTCAATTTTTCATATTCAAACTCAACTTATTGGCTAAAAGTTGTGTTAGAAAATAAGAGTTTTTCTTCGAAAGATATTACCTTTGTGGTTTCTTATCCTAGATTACAAACTTTGGATTTCTATTTTCGTAGTCAAAAAACAATCAAAAAGATTTCTTCCGGTTATTCTGTTCCTATTTTGAACCGTCCTTACCAAAGTCGGTTTTTTGTATTTCCCATATCATTTCCTGAAAATTCAACAGCTACTGTTTATTTTAAAGTAAAGTCACCGAATTCAATCAATCTACCTATCCAGTTATGGAATAAAAACCTATATGATCGTCATGAAATCAATGATCATGTTATCCAAGCCATTTATTTTGGAATTGCGATTGCTATGGCACTTTTCAATTTATTTTTGTTTTTTATACTGAGAGATTCTAATTATTTTTTATATGTTTTAATCGTCACTAGCACTGCGTTTACAATTGCTTCGCATAATGGAATTGCCTCTGAATATTTATGGAGAGATTCTCCATGGATGGACCAATATTCAGTGAATCTTTTTATCTCCGTTGTTTTAATTCTTTTTTTAGTGTTTATGCGAAGTTTGTTAAATACAAAACAAATTATTCCAAAACTAGATCGAATGAGTATTCTATTCATTTTAGTTCAAATTGTACTACCCATTTTTTACATTAATTCCTTTGAGTTTTGGATTAAGATTTTAGTTTTTAGTCATACCGTTACTTCATTTTGGATTTTATTCATTGGTATCGTATGTTCATTTCAAAAAGAGAGATTAGCCTATTTTTTTCTCTTAGCCTTTGCATTTTTATTTTTTGCTTTGATCCTTTCTACTTTGCGCGCATTGGGTTATCTTCCTACCAATTCGTTTACCATTGATGGCCCACAGTATGGTTCAGCTGCGGAAATGATGTTGCTTGCATTTGCTTTAGCAGATCGTTATCATACCATCATCAAAGATAAGGAACTGGCGGAAGAAAAAGCAAAACTTAGTTTAGAAAAATCTAATTTAGATTTGGAAGAGAAAGTGAAAGAAAGAACTTTTGCTTTGAATCGCACTTTAAGTGCAATGAAACGAGATCTATTCGTAGCCAAAAAAATCCAAGAGAATTCATTGGCCATTGAACCTATTCTCATTAAAGAGTTAAATTTAGTGTATCGTTATCTTCCTATATCAGAGGTTGGTGGAGATTTTTTTGATGTAAGCCTAATTAAAGATTCTAAGTATCGGATTTTTATTGGTGATGCAACTGGTCATGGTGTTCATGCAGCAATGATTACGATGGCGATTAAAGGTTTGTATGATCCTATTAAAAATTTTGAATTACCACCTGCCAAAGTGTTGGAGATTTTTAATGAAGAGTTTATGGATAATTTTGTTTCATTAAATAGCCTTTTAACGGCAATGATTCTTGATATCGATTTAAAAGATAAAAAAATCCAATATGCGTCTGCTGGCCATCCCGCAGCCGTTTTGTTGCGGAAGGAACAATTTCAACTTCTTACAAAAACGGGAAGAATGATCGGACTCAAAAAACAAATCCATTACGAACAATCAGAAGTTACTTTTACAAAAGGAGATCGGCTTTTTGTGTTTACTGACGGAGTTTTTGAGGCTTTTAACGCAAAAGAGGAAGAATTTGGAGAGGAATCTCTCTACCAACTTTTCCAATCGACAACCCACTTAAGCCTTTCCGATGTGGAGGATAACCTCCTCAAAACACTACAAAATTTTCTAAATGGTCAAGAGCGACAGGACGATTTGACCCTTTTGGGCTTAGATTTGTAATTTTTTTTAAGAAATTAGTTTAATATTAAATAAATACAATATCAAATCACTTCATATATAGTCTATTTTCTAAATAGTAAACTAAAATTGGAGAACCTTGTGAAATCATTATTTTCAGAAGCGAAGTTAGGAAATCTTACCTTAAAAAACAAAGTGGTGATGGCTCCCATGACCCGTTCCCGTTCTATCGGAAATGTACCAGGAGATATAGTTGCTACATATTATGAGCAAAGAGCTGAGGCAGGACTTATTGTCACCGAAGGAACTTCTCCTTCGCCAAATGGTCTCGGTTATGCGAGAATCCCTGGAATTTTTTCTGAAGAACAAACCAATGCTTGGAAAAAAGTCACAGACAAAGTACATGCGAAAGGAAGTAAAATTTTTGTCCAACTGATGCATACAGGTCGAATTGGACATGAATTGAATTTACCAAAAGGTGCAAAGGTGGTTGGACCATCGGCAATCCTCGCAAAAGGACAAATTTGGACCGATACGGACGGAATGAAAGATCATCCGATTCCAAAAGAAATGTCAAAAGCAGAAATTAAAGAGACTATTGAAGAATTTGTGAATGCATCTAAAAATGCAATCAAAGCAGGATTTGATGGCGTTGAATTACATGCAGCTAACGGATATTTATTAGAACAATTTTTACATCCATCATCCAACCAACGTTCCGATGAATACGGTGGATCTATCGAAAACCGAATTCGAATTATTTTAGAAGTGGCAACTGCAGTTAGTGCAGCTATCGGCAAAGAAAAAACAGCCATTCGTTTATCTCCGTATGGTGCTTTTAACGACCTTTTCCCATTTCCAGAAACTCATGACGAATATTCATTGTTAGCTGAAAAATTAAATGAAATTGGAATTGTTTACATCCACTTGATCGACCATTCTTCTATGGGTGCCCCAAAAGTAGAACCAGAAACTGTTCAAAACATTCGGAAAGCATTCAAAGGAACACTAATCTTAAGTGGTGGTTACGATGCTGAACGTGCTGAAAAAGATTTATCTTCGGGTCATGCAGATCTAGTTGCCTTTGGAAAACCTTTTTTAGCCAATCCTGATTTGGTTACTAGATTCCAAAAAAACATCCCACTTGCATCTTTTGACCAAACCACATTGTATACTGCTGATGGAAAAGGATATATCGACTATCCATTTGCAAGCTAACAGTCGCTATAATTAAATTGTAACATTTGATTCCAATTTTCTATGGCGCCTCGAATGGAAAGGCAAAAGGTCTCCTATCGTAGCCGACCGGGCTACTACGGGGTCCGCTTTCGCTTCCGTCACCTTCCATCTAACGATGGCAGGTGACCATGCCCTCCGTATCCTTGGCGCAAAAAACCTAACCTTTACAAATCCTCTCCAGTTTCTTGTTCATTTGCCAAATCCACTGTACAAATCTGAAATCGAAATCTTTGGTCTAAATTTAGTTTCCTTGCTTTGTTCGTTATATTGGATTTTATTTCTATTATGTCAAACACGCTCATCCAACAAGAAACAAGCAAAGTGCATAAAGAAGTCATAGGTGCAAATGAAAAGTATGCATCAGAATTTGGGAAAAAAGGGGAATTGGCACTTCCTCCGGCAAGAAGTTTTACCATCCTTACATGTATGGATGCTCGACTCGATCCCGCTAAATATGCAGGCCTAGCGGAAGGTGATGCTCATGTGATTCGGAATGCTGGTGGTCGCGCTAGTGACGATGCCATTCGGTCTCTCATCATCTCTTATAAGTTATTGGGAACTAAAGAATTTTTTGTGATCCATCATTCGGACTGCGGAATGCAACTTTTTACTGATCCTATCATTCGTAACCTGCTTTCCAAAAGTTTAAAAACGGCAACCATCGATGCAAATGGGTGGCGCAACTTAGAAGAATCAGGTGGCTCAGACGAAGCAAAGTTCATTCCTTTTTTAACTTTTGAAAATTTAGAACATAGTGTCATTGAAGATGTCAAACGGATCAGGAACCATCCTTTGATTCCTAAAGACATCCCTGTTTATGGATATTATTACGACGTGAAAACTGGAAAGTTAGTAGAGGTCAAAGAAGCCACGAAGATTGGTAGGGCTTCGTAATTCCAAAAACAAACTCAACTCAAACGAGAACCTAAAAAAATCCCAACAAACTATCACTAGTTGGGATCCTTTCTTTTTTAAAACCATTTTGCAAAAATCATTCACGGAGAATTTCTAAACATGAACTTTATATGAATATATTTTCAGTTTTACGGAATTGTATTTTCTTAACTAAGTTTCCGTGGTAGATGGACGTCATTGGGTGGCGGGTCTAGTTCCCCTCCCTCATCGGGTGGGGATACGGATATCCAATCTGTACCTGCGGTTAATCCAGTATGACCCACTGCAATTCTCCCTTGACAAAATTTGGCTACCTTTCTAATTTAACCAAGTGGTTAATTATCTAAATGGTTAAATTGCAGGATTCGGAAGAAACACTCAATGCAACGTTCCAGGCATTGGCAGATCCAACTCGTAGAAAGATATTGATGCAACTAGTATCAGGTGAGGCAACCGTACTGGAATTAGCCGAACCATTTCAAATGAGTCTTCCAGGAATTTCAAAACATCTAAAAGTTTTGGAAAAAGCCGGTCTCATCGAAAAAGGAAAAACAGCTCAATTTCGGCCTTGTCGGTTAAAAGTGGAAGCACTTCAGGAAGCCAACCAATGGTTAGAACAATATAAAAAATTATGGGAAGAAAGATTGGATCGTTTAGATGCCTACTTAACCGAATTACAAAAATCAAAAGGAAATTTTTAAAATGTTTAAATCAGATACAATCTTAACTTTAGAAGAAAAAACTGTTCGCATCGAACGATTGTTTAATGCCCCCATTCAACTTGTTTGGGAAGTTTGGACAAATCCTTTGCACATTGAAAAATGGTGGGGTCCAAAGAATTTTACAAATCCAACTGTTGAGTTTGATTTTAAAGTAGGAGGGTCTTATCGCATTGTTATGCGATCACCAGAAGGAGTTGATTATCCGATCATCGGAAAGTTTTTAGAAATCACCCCATTTCAAAGTTTTGTAATCAGCGATTTGGTAGATGAACATCCGGATGAATGGGTAGCGGAAGTGCAGAAGATGGCTGGGGTCACTGGAGACCGAGAAATATTAAATTCAAAGTTAAGAGTGTTATTCGAGGAGATTGACGGTAAAACAAAAGTTGTTTTACTTACTGAATTTGCAAGTAACCAAATTCGAGATGGATTTGCTAGTTCAGGTATGAAGGAAGGTTGGTCAGAAAGTTTTGAAAAATTAGAGACTAATGCATTACCTAAAGCGAATGAAATATATATTGAGAAAAAAATGAACCATTCTCAGGAATTGATTTTTAATACTCTTTCAAATCCATTAACAATTGACCTTTGGTGGGGTCCAAGCGGATTCAAAACTACAACAAAATCGATGGACTTTCGGATTGGTGGGAAATGGATTTTTACTATGGTTGGGCCAGATGGTACAATTTATCCTAACGTAATTGAATATAAGGAAATCAGAAAATTCGATTACTTGGAATACTCACATGGTTCTGGTGATACAAATAAAAAGGATGATTTTTTAGCGAAAATATTTCTAATTGCATTCGGTGAAAACCAAACCGTAGTAAAAATGCAATTGACTTTTTCTGACACAAACGTTCGAAATGCGGTCATTGGTTTTGGTGCAATTGAAAGTGGACAACAAACACTTTCTAAACTAGATCAGTTCTTAAATCAAAAATAGGGAAAGTATAAATGTTTAAAAGTATCGTAGCAATTGTCGTTGGATTATTATCCAATGTTATCCTTTCCGTTCTTTGTGATTCAATTCTCAAAATGCTAAATTTTCTTCCTTATGATCATATGTTTGTATCAACACCATTGGTTTTGTTTGTCTTAGGTTATCGAATTGTATTTAGTATCTTTGGTTGTTATTTGGCAGCAAAGTTAGCACCTCAAAACCCGATGAAACATGCGTACATCTTAGGTGGAATTGGATTAATATTTGGAATCGCAGGTGTTATATTTGCAGGTCATTTAGGCCCATGGTGGTATGCATGGTCACTTGTGGTTCTCACTCCTTTCATTGCTCATTTAGGCGGTAAACTTTATGTATTACAGGAGAAATCCAAATGACAAGTGCTAGTTTATGGGAAGATTTAAAGAAGGCACTTGCTGGTTCGGAAGAAGATTATACCGAAGTGAGCATTCGAAAGGCAGTGTTTCTTCTCTCTGTTCCAATGGTTTTAGAACTCGTTTTAGAATCGGTATTTGCAGTTGTCGATATTTACTTTGTTGGTGCCTTGGGAGCTTCTGCAATCGCAACAGTTGGTTTAACTGAAACTTATCTATTTCTATTATATTCTGTTGCAATGGGTTTATCTTTCTCTGTAACTGCGATCATTGCTAGGCGAATTGGTGAAAAAGAAAAAGACAAAGCGGGAGTTGCGGCTATCCAATCAATTTGGATCGCCATCCTTGCATCAGTTCCATTTGCTATTGCAGGGATATTCTTTTCAAAAGAACTCCTTAAACTTATGGGTGCAGATGAGTGGGTTTTAACTGAAGGTTATCATTATATGCAATGGATGTTAGGTGGTAACATTGTTATCATTCTTCTGTTTCTTATCAATGCTGTTTTTCGTGGAGCAGGGGATGCTGCGATTTCAATGAGAGTATTGTGGATATCTAATGGACTGAACATTATTTTAGATCCTATTTTTATTTTTGGTTGGGGACCGATTCCAGCTTATGGAATTACTGGAGCTGCAATTGCAACTAACCTCGGTCGAGGGATCGGTGTTATGTTTCAAATTTGGTTGTTATTTCAGGGTGGTAAACATATCAAAATTCTGAGATCACATCTAAAATTAGAATGGGAAACGATCCAAGGGATCTTAAAAACATCTCTTGGCGGGATTGGACAAATGATTGTTGGTATGACATCCTGGATCTTTATCATACGAATCCTTTCCGAATTTGGAAGTCAAACAGTAGCCGGTGCGACCATCGCCCTAAGAACGATGATGTTTACTGTGATGCCTTCTTGGGGAATGTCTAACGCAGTAGCTACGTTAGTTGGACAAAACTTAGGTGCGGGTAAACCAGAAAGGGCGGAACAATCTGTATGGTTTACAGGGTTTTGTAATATGGGTTATTTGATCTTAGTATCATTTTTTTACTTTTTTTGGAGTGAAAATCTAATTTCAATTTTCTCTAACGACCGAGAAGTCATAGCCATTGGTGGCAAATGGTTGCAAATTGTATCGTATTCATATTTTATTCATGCTTGGTGGATGGCAGCAGGACAGGCTTTCAACGGTGCAGGAGATACAATCACACCTACAAAAATTAATATTGTATTCTTTTGGATCATTCAAATTCCCTTAGCTTATCTTTTGGGAAAATATTTTGCTTTCGGCTCAACTGGAGTATTTTGGTCTATTATGATTTCCGAATCATCTGTTGGGATTTTTACTCTTTGGTTATTTACTAAAGGGAATTGGAAACAATCAAAGGTATAAGAGGACTAAAGTATGAAATCAGCAATTCCTAAATCAATTGATGAATACATAGAAAAATTTCCTAAAGATGTGCAACAAATTCTTCAAAAAGTTCGAAACACAATACAGAAAGAAGCACCGGAAGCGACAGAAGCAATTAGTTATGCGATGCCAACTTTCGTACAAAATGGAAACTTAGTACATTTTGCCGCTTATGCAAAACATATAGGTTTTTATGCACTTCCTTCAGGAAATATAGCCTTCCAAAAAGAAATTTCAAAATATAAAAATGGAAAAGGTTCCATTCAATTTCCATTGGATGAACCAATTCCATATGCTCTGATCAAAAAAATTGTTAAATTCAGAGTGAACGAAAATGGGCAAAAAATAAAGAAAAAGGTTCAAAAAAAAAAGACTACAAAGTTAAAAAAACCAATCTCAAAGAAATCATAAATGCAGATTTATTATTTCTGCGATGTTATTACTTTCTATTTTAAGAAAGAATAAACTTATTTCGTTATCTCTTTAAATTATATTTAGATTTACAAGAGATGATTTATCAAAAAAATCAATTCATCTGTTTTTATGGATGAGGATCATAGATGGAGTTTGAAAGTCAAAGCATACTTTATTTATGGAACAGTCGAGTCATGTTTGCAACCAATAGTATGCAGACAGATTTTCATTCGCATTACGCAGCGACACTGGCAATCTCTTTAGACAAAAATATAACAATCGAAACTGAATTAGGCAAAGATGAGTATCGAGTTGCTTTGGTTGGTCCAAATACATACCACCGAACAGTTTCACCTGGTATCGAAATGGTAGCGTTACTAATTGATCCCGAAACATACGAATTTGGATCCATTTCTGAATCGGTATCATCGGGCGAAGTAAAACGTTTAGACATTCAAAAATTTTTACCTCTGATAGACTCGTTATGGTCATTGTATTATGGTGATTTAAATAATAACGAGGCAACTCAACTTCAGTTAAGTTTACTTCGAACTGTTTATCCGTTTGAAGAATTAAAAACAACAATGGATCCAAGGATTCAAAAAATTGCCCAAAAAATTAGATTTGAAGTTCCCAGTAGCATTCGAATGAAAGAAATAGGAAAAGATTTTTCTATTTCTGAAGATCGATTGATTCGTTTATTTAAAGAAAATCTTGGAATTCCCTTACGCAGATATCTACTATGGGTCCGTATTTTGCGCGCAGTCAAAGAACTAAAAGCAGGGAACAATCTTACTGATGCTGCTCATGCAGCAGGTTTTTCTGATTCAGCACATTTCTCAAGAACGTTTAAAGAAAATTTTGGATTTATACCTTCTCTCTTTTTTGGTCACCTCAAAACAGCTGAAGTTAGATTTTGTGAATCTGATGACAGTTTACAATAAATCTAAAAAATACCGGAATCGTTCAAGCAGAGAATCGGATATTTTGTTATTCTCATTTTCTACTAAGGAAAAGAGACCAATATGCCCTTACTCCAAGAAAAAGGATTCTTATCTAAATTATCCTCCAAACTATCAAAATTAAAATCTGAATCGATTCGAATCCCAACAATAGAAGAAAAAAATGGATTTTTAAAAGCACAAAAACTTGCTTACGAATGTGTCACTACCATCGAGAAAGAAATGTTGCCTGGTTGGACAGAAAAACAAACAGCTAAACGTATGAATGAGTTTTTACGAGATCATGGAGTAAAAACTTTTTTACATAGGCCATTTGCTTGGTTTGGCGAACATGCAAGATTTGACGGTTACCAACGGTTCACTCAATTTCATCCAGGCAAAAAACGATTGGTTGAAGAAGAATCTTTTATCTTAGATGTATCGCCGGTGGTAGATGGCTATATTGGAGATATAGGTTATTCATCTTCATTAATCAAAAACTCAGAACTTGATTCTGGTATGAAATATTTATTACAGCTTCGTGATGAAATTCCAAAATACTTTAGTTCATCGATGACTCCTTCAGAAATTTGGTGGAAAATTGATATTGATGCCAAAAATTCTGGCTTCGATAATGTACATTCGTTATATCCTTTTGCAGTTCTAGGACACAGAGTTTATAAAGTTAATCTTCCCAATATTTCTTTTCCGCTATTGCCTGTTAGCTTTGCAAGTTGGTTTAGTATGCAAGGTTCATATGAATTTTTGTCTCACAAAGTTTTACCCGAATTATTAACGCCAGATCATGAAGGTGATAAAGTAGGACTATGGGCGATAGAACCACATTTAGGTAGAGGTAAAACTGGTTTTAAATTCGAAGAGATTTTAGTTGTAGAAGAAAATAAAGCATATTGGTTGGACGATGAAGTCCCGCATGTAAAAAAATACCAATTGTTAAAAGGATTGAGCTAAAATGAGAATTCAAAAACAAAATTTTATATTTTTCCTACTTTTAATTATTATTGGATGTAATACAAACAATATCAAAATAGGAAAAGCATACAAATTAGGTCCTGTTCCTAATTCTATACAGGAAGTTACAAATCCAGATCCATTTTTGGATCATATGAATACTACAATTCCTTTGTTACCTGGCCATGATGATTTAATTTTTGATAATCAAAAACAAGTCGCCTATGCATCAGGAATGGATGGTTGGATTTGGAAATTAGATTTAAAAACAAATCATGGAACTACCTGGATAAAACCTCCAGTTAATCCAGCAGGATTACAATTCACTAATGATAAAAAAGAATCTATTTTGTTTTGTGCTTCAAAACTGGGAGGAGTCAAATACGAAGATCATCAGAAAGTTGGATTGTACGAAGTAAATATCAAAACAATGTCTTTGACACCACTTCTTCTCACTTTGCCTAAGTTAGAAAATTCTGATTTCGAAATTGTTTATCCAGAATCAAAACGTCCCATCTTTTCAATACATTCGTTAAATGAAAATAATTCTAGACCTTTCTCTTTATGTAACGATCTTGCGGTTTCAAAAGATGGAAATCGAATTTATATTTCAGAACCATTTGAAAGAGAAGATGCAGCCATGGGAAGTGGAGCTGTACCAGAAGCCATTGGACTTTATCCTCACGGTAAACTTTGGATGTATGATAGAAAAAAGAATACAATATCACTAGTTATGAATGGTTTTACTTTTGTTGATGGTATCATCATTGCAGAACATTCTGCGTCCAAAGAAGAGTCGGTAATAATTACAGAAACTACCAAGTTTCGAATTATCAGAGCAAACATAAGTGGAAAAAAGGAAGGTACGTTTGAAGTTCTTTTTGAGAATTTACCTGGCCTTGCTGATGGGTTGGAACGAGATACAAAAGGTAGGATTTGGGTTGGGATCATTAAACCACGATCCGGACTTGTGAATTTTATCCATAACAATCCCTGGATGAAACCGTTGTTGTTATCACTACCACAACGGATTTTGCCAATTGCAAAAAAAACAGGAATTTTGGTATTAGATCCTTTAGGAAAAAAAGCATTATACTTCGTTATGCATGATGGTTCGAAAATCAAAGATATCTCTGTTGCCGTTCCGAATATAGATTCTGTTTATTTTCCGTCGTTTGATACCTCATCACGTGGATTGTATTCTATTCCATTGAACAAGCTTAAGTTAGGTGAATGAATATGTATCTTAATCTATTGAAATTATCTAAAAAACAAAAAGTTAATATATCTTTTTTTGTATTCGTTTCATGTTTAGTTTTCATTTCATGTAAAACACCAGAAGAATACTTTAAAAATCAAATCAAAGATCCTGTTGAACTTTCTTATAACCCTATAATAGATTCTATTAAATCAGAGGGAGATCCTATTAAAAAGAATGTTACAATCGATGGAAATGTTCTACCTGCCCAAGATGAAATCCTTTTGCAAGAAGAATTAAATCGTGCATTTGTTGCATCCATAGATGGCTGGATTTGGAAAGTTGACTTAGCAGAAAACACCTTCGAACCATTTGTTAAAACTCCTTTGTTACCGGGTGGAATGGTTTTTCATCCAAAAAACCAAGATATTATTTATATGTGTTTGTCACGTGGCAAAGAACATAAGGATTCTTTAGTGGATGGCCCGGGTATATATGAATTAAAAATTTCCACTAAACAATTACGTAAAATTGGAACAAGAGTGCCAAATGTTGATAAATCAATAGAAGTCTCTCAAGGAAAAATTGGAAAATTTTTTCCTTGGAACAATGAAACAAAAATCCCCATTGTCCAATTGAATGAATCAAATAGCCGTAATGTGGAAAAGGCTGATGACATAGCGATTAGTAATGATGGAGAGCGTATTTATTTTACAGAACCTTACGACCATCCAAATTCTATTCTTGGTGTAAGTTCTCAATCAAAACATGAAGTTCTTACTTTAGGAAGGAATGGACATCTCTGGAAATATGATATAAAGGATAATACGGTTAGCCTTGTCGCTCACCAATATACATATTTAGATGGCATATTATTAGAATATTCAGATAATAATAATAATGAATCATCAATACTTTTAAATGAACTCTCAAAATCAAGACTCATACGTCTGCATTTATCTGGAGATAAAAAAGGAGAAGACGAAGTAGTTATCGATGGCCTACCGGGATTTCCGGATGGGATGGATAGAGACCAGGTTGGTCGAATTTGGATCGCTATCCCAGTGGAAAGGTCAAAGTTAATCACTTGGTTGCATAAACATCCATTTTGGAAACTTCTTGTTTTGTACATACCTGAAAGTCTTCTTCCGGTATCTAAAAAAACGGGTCTTCTTGCGTTATCGCCTAACGGATCTAAACCTTTATATTTTGCTATGCATGATGGAAGTTTGTTTTCTCATATTATTGTTGTTGTGCCGGGAAAAAACAAACTATATTTAGCAGTTTACCAAGATGGATTCAAAGGTTTTGTCACAATGCCTTACCCTAACAATATTTAGTTGAATCATTTGGGTGCCTCGCAAAAAAGACAAAATCAAACTTTTGTTCAAACAGCGATCCCGCTCTACGTTCCAATCTTTCCCTTCGGGAAAGGATTTCCACTGCGATCGGTGGCACGAGCATTTGGTTCTTATTCGGTAATGATGAATAACTTGAGTGCTACTGTGAACTTATTCTGGAAAAAATTTTTTCGAATTCCAATTCGACTTTTTGCTTTTGGCTGTTTGTGATAAATGGAAGTCATTGGGTGGCGGGTCTAGTTCCCCTCCCTCATCGGGTGGGGATACGAATATCCATTCTGTACCGCAATAGTGAAGGGGCTAAGAGATCACTCGGACACCGTGTCCTCACTGCGCTTCAAGGCACGGCGACGCTCTTGATTCGCCATCCTGGCTTTCTTACTGATTTGTTCGTTCCCTATGGGTCACTCATGTTCCAGCTCGCGCCACTGTTCGATCCCTTCGGATTGATTTTTATATGATGATGGATTTTGGGAAATGGAGATCTGTCTTTTGCGGGCGAAGGGGCTCGAACCCTCGCCAGAAGCTTGGAAGGCTGCTGTGCTACCGTTACACCACACCCGCGACAGTAAATACATAGTTTTGGTTGGGGGTAAAGGGTCAATGATTTTTGGTTCCAGAAAGCGTGGCAGGAAGAAAATGAGACTATGGCCCTGCCCCAAGCACTCGAAAATTACCGAAAACAATATCGTAAAATCAAATTATTCCAAGATGTAGCATCTGTTTTGCATTGGGATTCAGAGGTGATGATGCCTGAGGAGGGCCGTGAATACCGATCTGCACAAATCGCAGCTGTGGCAGAACTCACTCACGTTTGGATGACCGATAAATCTTTCTTAAACCAAATCCAATCGGCCAAAAAAACTATTGGCGAACTTCCTGAATCTGCGCGGTCTGTTTGGACTCGTGAGTTAGAAGTTCTTATGGAAGAGAAAGAGAAAGCAGATAAATTACCTTCTGAATTTGTTTCCGAATTTGCGAAGGTAACAAACTTAGCACATGCAGAATGGGCGACGGCAAAAAAAGACAAAAACTTCCAATCCTTTGCAAATCGATTAGAGGAGCTGGTTCAATTATCTAAAAAACAAGCAGATTACTTTGGTTATGTGACCGAGCCATACGATGCCTTACTCGACAGTTATGAAAAAGGAGCCAAAGCCAACCAAATACAGATTTTATTTTCTGATTTGAAAGAATCGTTGGTTCCAATCGTTGCCACTGCACCTAAATTTAGAAATCCTTTCCCAGGTTTGATCTCCATAGACAAACAAACTAAATTTTGTAATCGTTTGCCATCGCTTCTTGGATTAACAACAAAAGAATCTAGATTGGATACAAGTAACCATCCGTTTTCAACTAGTTTAGGTAAAGGTGATAAACGAATCACAACTCGCTATTCAGAACAAGATCCCCTTTCTTCCATTTTTGGTGTGTTACATGAGACGGGCCATTCGTTATATGAATCTGGATTATCGGCAATGCCAGACTGGCCCACCCCTTTAACGGAGTTTTTAAGTTTAGGAATCCATGAATCACAAAGCAGATTGTGGGAAAATCAAGTGGGACGTTCCTTACCATTTTGGGAATTTGTTTATCCTATATTGTTATCTGATTTTGGTTTAACTGATAAAGAACTTCCTTTTAAAGACTTATACCAATACATTAATAGTACTGAAAAAACAAAAGTCAGAGTGGAAGCAGACCAGGTTACCTACAACCTTCATATCATTTTACGATTTGAAATTGAAAGAGATCTCATCAATGGGAAGATTCAAGTAAAGGATTTACCTGAGATCTGGAATTCAAAAATGAAAGAAAGTTTTGGACTTACTATCGAGAACGATGCGGAAGGTGTATTGCAGGACATCCACTGGTCAATGGGTGCTTTCGGATATTTTCCTACTTACACATTGGGAAATATTTTTAGTTCACAGTTTTTCAAAAAATTTACAGAAGAATTTCCAGATTCACATAACAAGTTTTCAACAAAAGGTGATTTTTCTGATCTTTTAACTTGGCTTAGAAAAAATATTCATTCTAAAGGAAAAATCTTTGATGTGGATACGCTCATGAAACAGACAACAGGTGAATCTGCAAATTCCAAATATTTAATTTCTTATTTAAATGGAAAAATTAAAGAAGTAACGAAATAACTAAAATCGAAATATTAAAACAGAAGGATAATATATGTCAGGATCAGAACAAGTTTTAGAGAAACTAAGTCAATTATCGTATTTTGATAATCTCGCCTTATACTATTTATGTATAGAAACACCTCCACAAACTCTTGCGTTAGCTTTTATGCAAATGGATGAGAAAATTGCAGGTTCAATGTTAGGTGTTTTAGATGTACAAAAAAGAAAGTATGTACATGAATTAATGTCTCTTCAAAAAGATAGTTTGGAAGAAGCAAGAAAAGCCGCCGCAGAAGGCTTGTTACTTATTGCTGACGGCTTAATTTCTAGAAATTTAATTAGCAAACAAGGAAACTACTTTTTCGGAACAAAAAGATAAAAAGATCCCAACCCTAAACAAATCCAACCCACTAAAAAACTCACTCCTCCAATGGGAGTGATGGCTCCTAAAATTCGAATTCCAGTAACTGATAGAGTATATAAACTAAAAGAAAAAATCAGAATTCCCAAAAGGAACATCCAAGTAGCCACACTTAATAAAGTTGAGCTTTTATTTTGAGAGTCTGTTTGGAGTGACTTTTGTAATAATAGAAAAGAAACGAGGGCGGTCAGAGTATGATAAAAATGGTAACGATTTCCTGTTTCGAAAATCACCATAAGTTCTGGAGCTATCATTTTTTTAAGACCGTGTGCGCCGAATGCCCCGATGGCTACTGCTAAAAAACCAAAAAGACAAATGAGAAGGATTAAAACCGCAGAGGATTGCTTCTTGACAAGATTCATTGACGATACTTCCTATTGCCTATGACTTCAGATGCATCCGGAAAGAATACTAAATTTGTAAGAGTTTGGCGACAACTCAATGTTGAGGATGTAAAAAAACAACTACTCTATATCGATGACCTATATGGCACCTGCGGAAATTGTAAAAAATTAGGACTTAATTATCTAAAAGATAAAAAATGCCCTGATTGCGGAGTTACTTTTAAATATTTAGCAACTAAATTAAGTAAGGTGGCAGATATTGGAAAGATTCTAAGCCGAATTGACAAAGAAGGTTTAGATTTAACATTAATCGAGAGAGACGATTTTGAAAGGTCCAGTGCAGCTGACGCAGCAAGAGACCTATTTAAATCATAAAAGCAAGTGAAGATTGGGATGTTTTAACGAATTAAAACTTAAACGACCAACCAAATTGGGCTGTTTTGTTATGTGCGGAAGTATCTTCCCAAGCATCAAAAGCTCGAACCGCTCTTGAGACAGCAAGGGCGGCAAAAACTCCCACTGCATTCGGCGAATCCCAAACATTTCCGGCACCTTTAACATTGGCCATATTATCCCAAATATTTTTTTTTGGCAAATTTTCTTGTGCGTACAGATAAGCACCACCAGCCAAGATCAAATCACATAATAAATAAATACTCATACTAACAAAGGTATCTCGATTCGAAAAAAGAGGTGAGTTCCAAGAGTTATAACCAACAGAAGCCATTGGAGAGATTAAATTTAATCCTTGTGAGACAACATGGTATTTTTCTGAAAGGGGAACTGCAGATTCATGTGGAGCTTTTTGGAGTAACTCTTGTTCCAAAATTTCTTTCCACATCCTCTCTTGACCACGTCTAGGAGATTCAATGCGAATGATGGAATCGGGAGAAGTTTTTCCAACTTTTCCTACATAAATATTAAAATCATAAGGATTTTTCCAACGGTTTTTGTATCTGTAAACAAAACCTTGTGTTTTTTCATCTGCATAAAAATCAGGATCTAATTTATTTAGTAGAGCCACCAAACGAAGATTAACATCTTCTGGGCCACCTAAGATTTCTACAGTTTCCCCTGCAACCAAGGGATTAACGCCGCTAGTTGGCAAAAGTAATAGAAAACAAAAAAAGAAAACGAAGGATAGGAGACCTTTTAAACAAAAATTCATGACTGGACTCCAGGAAGTTGAAGGTAAGCATTAATTAAACCTAACGAATTATATGTGGCATGACAGGCCATTGCAATCCAAATATTACCTGTTTTAATATAGATATATCCAAAGAACATTCCCACGCCACCAATGATAAATGGTATCGCAATCGATGTTCCTTCCCCGTAATGAAGCCAACCAAACAGTAGAGAAACAATAAACAATCCTTCTTGTGCAAGGTTTTTATCGATGAAAGCTTTCAACAAAAATCCTCTAAAAAAAATTTCTTCGAGAATTCCAGTAATGATACCAACAACATATATGCCCCAAGCTAATAGATATGTGTTTCCATGTATTGCTTCATAAAGTTTTTTTGCAAATACCCCAGAATCAACAGGTACTGATAATTTTTCCAATACCAAACCAAATATAACTACTACGATAAAACAAATAAATCCGTTTGCTATACCTCGAAGTAAAATCGGGATAGACAACTCATCTTGAAGATTCGTAACCGGAATTTGTAGGACTTTTTTATAAAGTAAATATCCCAAACCAACATAACATAGAAACCAAGGAATTGAATGACCTAATAGGTAATGTGGTTTTTCAGAAAAAACTTTATCGTAAAACTGCGACAAAAGCAAACTTGGGTTCTCAGTGATTTCCTTCTGGAACTGGTCTTTGATAGGCGTTACAATCTTTTCATATTCGGTAAGCATTGTGGAAAAATCCATCTTGCCTTCCCAATATTCTTCATAAAGGGGAAGTAACTGGTCTTCAGGAATTCGATCGCCTAGCACCGTATTGTTAACAAAGGCTAAAAAAATAACGGAATAGAAGAAAGAACATACATAAACGAGACCAAGTGAGTAAGCTGTAAGTCGAAAGATCTCAAAAAAACGATTCTGCATCTGCCTTACAGTTCCTCAATTTCGGCAAGAATCGTCATCGTTTTTTTGGGAAATGGCCGATATTCAAATAAGAAGATTATGTCTAAAACCACAAATTTTCCAAAATGGGCCCTGTTTCTATTCACTCTAAGCGCATTTCCCTCGCTTATTTCCAGCCCTCTTTCTTTGGCAAATTTGGAATACACCAATCCTTCGCTAAAAAATCTTCGTTCTGAAATCAAAGAAAATTTACGGATCTCCAAGTCTGGTGCAAAAAAAGAGGAGCTCATTCCCCTCAAATACTATGAATACAAAGTTCGTAAGGAAGATAATTTTTTTAAAATAATGGCTCGCACAGGAATGGATTTGGAAACTCTTTCTTCCGTCAACGAGCTTAGTTCACCCCATGATTTGTCTCCAGGAATGATCTTAGAAATTCCTAACATGCGTGGAACCTTTCATCCCGAAGAAACAACAGGTGATGAGAAAACAAAACTAACATTAGCTGAAAAATATAATATTGATTCAAATAAATTACAATATGATACAGAAAGAGAAAAATGGTTTTTGCCTGGCATATCGATGGGAAAATCCGAAAAATCATTTTTTTATGGATTTGGATTTCAATTTCCATTAACGGAAGCAAGAATCTCTTCAGGTTTTGGAAAACGAGCAGATCCATTTACAAAAAAAGACACATTTCATGGTGGGATAGATTTAGCCGCCGAACAAGGATCAGACGTATTTGCTTCTATGGAAGGCGAAGTTATATTCAAAGGGAAACAAGGTGGTTATGGAAATTTAATCATCTTAAAACACAACTTAGGATATGAAACTCGTTATGGTCATCTTTTTGATTTTAATATTAATGTAGGTCAGAAAGTAAAAAAGGGCCAAAAAATTGCGGAAGTTGGTCAAACAGGTAGAGCGACCGGTCCACATTTGCATTTTGAAATTAGAAGAAATTCAAAACGTGAAAGACCTATTTTTCGATCTCATTAAAAAAAGATTTTACGTTACTTATTGATTTTTGTAATTCTGGGAATCAATGGACTTTGAAATTTCACAAGAAGTGGAAACACTTCGCAAAAACATCCGAGACTTCATTACAAATGAAATCATCCCTCTGGAAAAACATTATGATTATGAAAAAGGTCGAATGCCAGAAGATATTAACCAACAAGCGCGTGCTAAAGTAAAGGCAGCTGGTTTTTGGACTCCACATCTTCCAAAATCTGAGGGTGGATTGGGTTTAGATTTGATTGGAACCTGCATTATCTTTAGTGAACTAGGTCGTTCACCTATAGCACCATACATATTTAATTGTGATGCACCAGATGAAGGAAATATGCATTTACTTTCGATTGCTGCCACAGAAAAACAAAAAGAATTAATTCTCCATCCACTCATCAAAGGTGATTTAAGGACTGGCTTTGCAATGACAGAACCAGCGCCTGGTGCAGGTTCTGATCCAACCACATTACAAACAAATGCGGAAAAACATGGAGATAAATATATTCTCAATGGCCGTAAGTGGTACTGCACTGGAGCCAATGGTGCTAAGTATTTAATTGTAATGGCGAAGGTAAATGGAAGTTTCCGTAAAACAACTATGTTCCTTGTTCCAACGGATGCCAAAGGTTACACTATGGTTCGAGAAATTGAACTTATGGGTTCCCATGGACCAGGCGGACACTGCGAACTTAATTTTGAAAATGTAGAAGTTCCCGAAGATATGATTCTTGGACGTATAGGTGAAGGTTTTCGTCTTTCCCAAGAGAGACTCGGTCCTGCACGTTTGACTCACTGTATGCGTTGGACAGGAATGGCCAGACGCGCATTATCCATTGCACGTAGTTATGCGAAAGAACGAGAAGTTTTTAGTTCCCGAATTGCTGACCACCAAGGAATTCAATGGATGTTTGCAGAACGTGCTACTGAAATTGAAATGGCATTCCTTTTGACTTTGAAAGCTGCTTGGTTACTTCAAAAAGGAAAAGATGCGCGCCAAGAAACTTCTATGGCAAAATGGAAAGTGAGTGAGTCTTTGTGTAATACCATCGATATGGGCATCCAAATCTGCGGAGGCAAAGGATATTCGAGAGATCTTCCTTTAGAATTGTTTTACAGGGATGCAAGAGCCGCAAGAATTGCCGATGGACCATCCGAAGTTCATAAGATGGTCATTGGTCGAAACTACATTTCTGAAAAATGGGACTTTTAAGGATTCATGGAAATTAAGGAATTACAAGAAAAAGTAGAACTCCACTTATCTTCTATTTGGAAAGACAATGTAAAAGTCTCACAAATACAACATTTGAGTGGAGGTGCTTGCCAAGATAATTATGCATTGGACTTAATTTCCAAATCCGGGAAACAGTCGTTAGTTTTACGTACGGACAAAGGGGCAAGTTTACTTTCTTCTTTGTCTAAACGAGATGAATTTAAAGTAGCCGAACTTGTTTACAAAGCTGGAGTAAAAACACCGATTCCAGTGCATTTGGAAGAAACCCCTGATATCATTGGTTCTCCTTTTTTTCTAATGGAAAAAATTGGAGGCAAAGCCACCGGACGGTACATTACAAAAGATAAGGAATTAGATTCTTATCGAAAAACTCGGATGGTAGTAGATCTAGCCGAAAACTTGGCAAAACTTCATACAGTAAAACCAAGTTCAGTTTCTGATGAAGAACTTAAACAAAAACTAAAACTTGTTACTATTGAAAATTATATTTCTATTGCACTATTAGATCTAAGACAATCGTTAGACGAACTTCCTGAAGCACACCCGGCCATTGAATTGTGTTTGTTTTGGTTGGAATCAAATGCACCATCGATTGATGAAATCGTCTTAGTCCACGGTGATTTTCGCACTGGAAATTTTATGATGAATGCAGAAGGACTCCAAGGGATTTTAGATTATGAATTTGCGCACTTTGGGGATCGGCACGAAGACATCGCTTGGTTGTGTATGCGCGACTGGCGATTTGGCAGACTTAACAAAGAAGTCGGTGGCTTTGGAGATCGGAAAGATTTTTATAAAGCTTATCAAAACACTTCCGGTATTCCAGTGGATCCGTTTAAAGTAACTTTCTGGGAAATTATGGGGAATGTTCGCTGGGCCATTGGAAGTGCACAACAGACAGAGAGGCATTTATCAGGTAAAGACAAAGGAATCGAACTTGCTGCCATCGGCCGACGAACCGCTGAAATGGAATGGGAAGCAATGAGACTCATCGAGGAAATTAGTAATGCAATATAGACCAGAAACAAAAGAACTCATATCAACCATTCAAGATTTTTTGATGAAAGAACTTCTTCCAAAATTGGAAGGTGATGAATTGTTATCTTACAAAACATTAGTTTCTTGGAATATGTTGGGTGTGATTGCTAGAGAAACGGAGTCGAAAGAATTTGAATCGGATTTTCATCAAATTCTAAGTTTAAATTTAAAAATTTCTGATTTGGAATCAAATTTTAATTCGGAACAATTTTCAAATTTAACTCGTAAGGAAAAATACAATCTTCTATTTACTTGGAACAAAGAATTCTCAGCAATGATTCGTAGACTATCTAAAGACAAAACAAATTCGGACATTAAACCCGGAGGAAAGATTTGGAATTTTGCGAAAGACCGATTAAAAGAATCGCTCAGTATTTCCAATCCGAGGTTCCAAACATAAATGTCTTTACTGTATTTGGTCCGTCATGGGCAGGCAGATCGTCTTGGGAAAAACTATGATCAACTAACAGAACACGGTTGGAAACAAGCAAAATTACTGGGAGAATACTTCAAAAACCAAAGAATCGAATTTGATTCTGTATACACAGGTAGTCTCAACCGACAAAAACAAACTGCACAAGGAATCATTGAAAGTTTTTCAAAAGACCAGTTTTGTATTCCAGAACCAATAGAAAATCCAGCTTGGGACGAATTTGATTCCAAAATGTGGCTTGGTCTTGCGGCTAAGATTCGTCATGCGAATGGTAACTTTGCAAAATTGTACGAATCTTATAAAAAAGCCTGGGAAGACGGAAAAGAGGAAACAAGAGACTATTTCCAAGAACTCATTCAAACTGTTTTACACGATTGGGTTCATGGAGTTTGGGATCCTGTAGAACCTTATACATTCAAAGAATACGTAGATAAAGTTTCTTCTGGCCCGAAAGAGATACCGAACGATGTAAAAAGTACGTTAGTAGTTTCTTCTAGTACTCCTATAGCGATTATGATGGGTCTATCTTGTAAAATGCAACCTGTCGAATTTCCCGTATTTATGAAATCGATTACCAATTCTTCTCTCAGTATTTTTAGACGGGAAAAAGATCATTGGGAGCCTGTGAGTTGGAACAACACACCCCATTTACAAGATCCAGATTTAGTTACCTTAGTTTGAAATTAACCTGAAACTAAGTTCATTTGAAAAAACGTATAATGACGAATTGGTGAAGTTATTGGGCAAAGGAGGATAGAAGTTTGACTCTATTTTTTGCTTTTTGTCCCCAACCAGTTCTCGGATAATTTTTATACAAATGTTCCATCGCTGCTAATTCTTCTTCATTCGATTTACTATAACGAATTGCGATTTTTGGTTCTTCTTGGAATTTAAAATCAACGGTGACGTGAAAACTTCCCATAAAAACAACAGTTCCTGGTTGTAGATCAACTCTTGATTTTTCAATATCGGCTCGGTCAAAATCGATATCTATTTTTGTGGGTTGTTTTGTACTTCCAAATGCAAAGTCCGATGCACCACGATTCAAAAGATGGACGGCATCATAAATTTCGTACTGACCTTCCTTTAAATTTTGGAAGTAATAGTAGTGTTCCGAACTTTCATTGTATTCAAAGGATTTATCACCTTTTCTAAGAGTAACTTTCTGGAATCTAGGATCAATGAGTTCATCTAAAACCATTTCATCCTTAACAATCGTCATGTGAAGAATGATGAGACTACTCTGTGCATTTTTTGGTCCAAAACTAGAACATTCCGGAAAGAGATAAGTAATTAAAAATAAAATCAAAACCTTCCGAAAAATTCCTGAAGTAATCTTTTCTAACTTGGAAATTTTTTTATCTGATGGATTTGATTCTCCATCTATATCGAAACTTTTTTCTGAATGATCTTCGTAAGAATTAGAACTCATTGATTTTATTTACCTCAACCCATTGGGTATTGGATCTTCTTAGAAACAAGATTGATTTCCGATAGAATTTCATCAGACAAAATGACATCAGTTGCTTTTAAAGACTCGTCCAGTTGTGCGACTGTATTGGCTCCTATTATCGTCGAAGCAACAAAGTCATGTTGTTTGCTCCAAGCGACAGAAAGGACAGTGGCACTCATTCCATATTTTTCCGCAATTTTCATTAGGTCTGCAGTGGCTGCCAAAGTGTTTTCATTTAAGAAACGACTGGCCATCCGTCGCTGTCTCTCTCCTTCGGCAATATAACGAACAAACCTAGCCCCTTCCGGAGGAACAGTCCCGTTGTATTTTCCTGTGAGGACTCCACCAGCAAGAGGAGAATAAGGTAATAAAGATACTCCTTCTTTTCGGCAAACTTGTGCTAACTCATCTTCGAAACGACGATTCAAAATGGAAAAGTTATTTTGAATGGAATCATAACGAATTAGATTGTATTTGTCTGAAGTCCAAAGGCTTTTCATCAGCCCAAAAGAAGTTTCGTTGGAACAACCGGCATACCTAATTTTTCCTTCTTCTTTTAGTTCTGTCAAAACTTCCATGGTTTCATCATAAGCAACATCATGGTCTGGCCAATGTGTTTGATACAAATCAATAGTTTCAATACCTAATCTTTGTAAGGAACCTTCAATCGCACGACGAATATGGTACTTGTCTAGTGCAGTTTTTCCTTCGCGGAGTGGGGGACTAAACCAACCGTGTCCTGGGCCTGCGACTTTCGTTGCGAGAATGATACCATCTCGAGGTTTTGTTTTGAGCCACTTTCCAAAAATTTCTTCAGTTCGATGCACCCAAGATTTTTGAGGAGGCACAGGATAAATTTCCGCGGTATCATAAAAATCAATTCCGGCATCGTAAGCACGATCCAAAATTCGAAACGCCTCATCCTCGTTACACGAGGAGCCAAATGTCATGGTGCCCATACAAATTTCGGATACCACCATTCCTGTTTTTCCAAGTCTTCGTTTTTTCATGTTATTTTTTGATTAAAAATGTTCTGAATTGATTTTTTGGATCACTCCATTCTATAACGTGATCTTTTACTTTTGCTTTTGTGGGCCCACGTTGCATGGCTCTATACAAATCTTCTATAAAAAGTTTATCACCTTCAACCACTGCTTCGACTTCCCCATTGGGTAAGTTTTGTGTATAACCTTTGAGTCTCATCTCTTGGGCTTTTTGGAGGATATAGTAACGAAATCCTACCCCTTGTACGATTCCTCGTATTAATATTCTCGCTCTTGCTTCTTCTGATTTTCCCAAAGATAGTCTCCTTTCTAGAACTTACTTGGATTTTGAATTCTCTGCAATGTAATTTTGAATGGCAGATTTAAAAAGAGGGACAAACTTCTCGTAGACGGCTCGTTTGAACTCAACAACGGAAAGGATAGTATCTTCGATTTCCATAAATTGGACCGTTAAAAACTCTTGTTCATGGTGGACCAAATCACATTCATCTAATGTTCCATTCCAATAAAATAAAATCCATCTTTGTAATTGCCCGCGGAATTTTTGTAAGTGAGAATTGAGACCTAAAGAATTCGGAAAATCATAGGGAATCCAATCGGGATATTCGGTTACATAGGTTGCTTTTTTGATTCCCAATTCTTCATATAATTCTCGTTTAGCGGCTTCCAAATAATCCTCATTTTCATCGATTCCACCTTGAGGAAATTGCCAAGAACCTGGGAATTGTACTCGTTCGCCTACAATGACTTTGCCTAAAGAATTAAAAACCACCATGCCTACATTTTTGCGGTAGGGTTTGTCTGTCATATTCCTTAGAATAGGTCTATCATCCATTTTCGCAAGAAATTCCTTAATTTTTTGTTTCTCCGCCAGTCCTTGGTTCCAATCTTGGACTTAGGAAGTACTATGAAGATCATTTTGGTTCGTCACGGAGAGGCTGAAAACCCAGGTCCAGCAGTTTCCGATTCACAGCGGGATCTAACAGATAAAGGTGTCAGTGATATTCATAAAATCGGAAAGTTCATTAAAAATTCTTCCTTAGCAGTCAAACAAGTATACTATAGTCCGTATACAAGAACCAAACATACTGCAGAAATCCTTTCCGAAGAATTAAAGTATGGCTGTGAAATGGTTGCCTCAGATGATTTACTTGCAGGTAAAGGTTGTACTGATATTATCTCTTGTTTAGTCAATTTTACAAATTCCGACACAGTTCTGTTAGTCGGACACAATCCAGACATCACATATTTCGCCGCAAAACTTTTGGGAAATTCCAGTGCTGCAGAGAATTTAATCTTCCAACCTGGGTCTACCATTGCCATCAATGTAGCTCGGGAAAAATTTGCACATGGTCAAATTATTTGGGCCATTTCACCAGACAATCTTGGGCTTTGAATTCTTAATTTGTCAGTAAGACTTGACCCAACATAGATCGTAATGTTTTTGGATTCCAGAACACGGGGTGTAGCGCAGCGGTAGCGCACTTGTCTGGGGGGCAAGGGGTCGCCGGTTCAAATCCGGTCACTCCGAAGTTCAAAAGTTTGGATTTAAAAAACCCAGCAGGCCTGCGAACAAACCTGCCGGAAGAAAATTCAGGATGGTGAGATACAAAAAAAACTAAAAACTTATGAAGGTTTGTTTTGATTTCCTTCTTTTACTTTATCTAAATATTTAACTACGTTGTCTTTGAGTTCATCAATACGGACGATTCCCCAAGCAATTCCCATTTTTACTTTGAGGGCATTATCACTTGTATCGCTTTCGCCTTGTTCTTTTAGCTTTTGAAAGTTAGTTTCAAATTTGCTTTTTTTCTCATTTAAGTCAACTACCAGTTTCTCCCAGACTTCTTTGGAAGTTTTGACGGCGCCAATCCCAGCATTTACGATATCTTGTAGCTTGTTTTCCACATTGCTCATCGGATGTTACTCCTTATCATTCCATTATTTTGCAGTGCACAATAATGTCCAGAAAGAATTTTCTGGAGGATTCTGAATTCCTGGGCTAAAATGGTCGGATGCGTGTAAAAACCCTATGGACTTTCATTTCCATTTCGACCCTAGTTTTTCTGTTTGTGAACTGCAGTAGCCCCATCCAAGAAAAACCAATTGTTGGTTGTGAACGAATTTCAGGAACTCCGGGTCCTGAAGATTTGGATCTCATCCGAGATACCTCTACAGTGATTGTTTCGTCCCATGAACGTCGCAATGGACTAAAAGATATTGGTGCATTGTTCGAAGTATCGTTAACCAATCCCGATGGAAAATTGGAAGCAAAAAAAATAGAAACCAATTATCCTGAAAACTTTCGTCCGCATGGAATTAGTTATGCGAAAGTTAACGGTGTCGATACCTTAGCTGTTATCTCTCATACATTAGTAGATGAAAACCCACATACCATCGAAATTTTTGAACGTTCCAAGTCAGGCAAATGGACATTTACCAAAACATTGAGTGATCCCACTCTCACAAGTCCAAACGATATTTTTATGAACGAAGCCGGAGAGATTTTTGCCTCCAATGATAATGGAACTAGTAATGCCTTTCGTAAGTATTGGGACATGATCATCCGAAGTGGTCGGGCCGACGTATCTTACTATGATGGAAAAACATTCCAAACACTTGGTGTTCCCGTGATGCTTGGGAATGGAATTTACATTCGTAAAAAAGGAAATGATGAATTGTTGTATCGATCCGTATTTTCTGAAAAAGCCATTCGAGTGTACCAAGTGGAACGAAATTCTGGTAAAATCAATTTAAAGTATTTGGAATCCATAGCCATTGGCGCAGGCCCTGATAATATTTTAGAAGATGAAAATGGAATGTTATGGCTTGCGGCCCACGATTCCACTTATAAATTCATTCGTCACGTGATGAACCGAACGAATTTAGCACCCACTCGTGTTTTTAAAATCAATCCAGAAACAAAAGAAGTTACGGAAGTGTATGCCAATGAAGGCGCAGAAATATCAGCAGGAAGCACGGGGCTTGTTTTTAAAAACAAACTTTTGATTTCGCAAGTGTTTGAAGATTTCCTTTTGGTTTGCCCAAGGCCGTAAGGGAACGATTTTGAATTAGTTTTAGGATACGATGGTGATGAGAGGTGCTGTCGTATTAAATTTTTTTTATACATGAATTAAAAAACAAATTCTAAACCTTTTTTACTATATTAGTTAAAAAAAGGTGAGAAATGTAAGGCCGTGCTCTCTTAGTTTAGAATGCCCTAAAGTTCAGACCAGAGAATGTATGAAAAATGCTTGCAAATTCATGAATTTGAATAGAATTACGATTGGTTATTAAATATGGCAAATCTTCAAGTTAGAGATATTGATGACAGGCTATACGAATCATTAAAGAGAAGGGCAGAGTTGGAACATCGATCTGTCAGTCAAGAAGTAGTCATGATCATTGAAAGTCATTTAAAAAGAGATAATCTTGAAACAGAGAGACAAACTGTTGAATTTCTAAAACTTACAAATTCTTGGCACGATGAAAAAACCGCAAAAGAAATCATATCCGACATTCGATCATCAAGATCTAAAAAAAATAGATCAAAGGTCACAGATGAGCTTTTTGATTGATACAGATATTATCATTTATAGTCTCAAGGGAAATGAGAAAGTTCAGAAAAATCTCATCGAAAAAAAGCATACTTCAAAAGCAATTTCCGTCATTACTTATGGTGAGTTAATCTTTGGTGCGAAAAAATCAAAAAGTAGAGAAAAGAATTTAGCAACCGTATATAGAATTGGCGAACTTTTCCACGTTGTCGAATTGACTAAAGGAATTGTCGAAACATTTGGCGAAGTGAAAGCCGTATTACAGAAAAAAGGAAATATTGTTGATGATTTCGATTTATTAATCGGATCTACTGCTTTATTTCTAAATTACACATTAGTTACTAATAACGAAAGACACTTTTCCATGATTCCCGATTTAAGAATCGAGAATTGGAGTAAATGAAGGCAGTATATCTTCCTAATTTTTCCACCTAACGCCACCATGAAATACATCGCACTGCTCAGAGGGATCAATGTTGGAGGAAACAGAAAGGTAGAAATGAAAAAACTCCGAAACCTTTTTGAATCCTTAGGATTTACAAACGTTTCTACTTATATCAATTCTGGTAATATTATCTTTGAATCCAATCTTGACGCAAAGAACGTACTTATTAAAATACAAAAGAGTTTTGAGAAAACTTTTGATTTTGAAATTCCCACTCTTGTGAAGACAGAAAAGGAAATGATAAAAATTGTCAGTGCTATCCCCGAGGAATGGCAGAATGATCCAACACAAAAAACGGATGTTGCCTATTTATTTCCAGAAGCTGATTCCAAAAAAATCATTGAGGAACTTCCTCTCAAAATAGAATTTTTAGAAATTCGTTATGTAAAAGGTGCCCTCTTTTGGAATATCAAACGAGAAAATGTAAACAAAAGCCAACTGGCGAAACTCATCAGTCATAAACTGTACAAATCCATGACGATACGAAATGTAAATACTGCTAGGTTTTTAGCAGGAGAAACAGAGTAACAATAATTTAGAGATCCAACATTTTCCCTAATCTATAGAATTTATTTTGAAGAGAAGGATTTTAAATCGGCCAGTGGTTTGGTAGTATAATCTACTGTTTTGGAAAGCTTCCCATATTTAGTAATTATCTCGAAATTACTTCTCAGATAAGTTTCTACATTGATTATCATCTCAGCCTAATCCCTTTAATACCGCTTCAATCGTATCAACTAACAACAGTTCTCTGTTCTCCCCGCAATGCTGAGCCACAAGTTTGGGGTGGGTGAAAGCCGCTCCTGCAGAAATCAGAATTTCTGCTACAAGGTTCACATCACGTTTTTTGATTTTCTTTTGGTTTATGGCTTCGGTAACCAATTTCGACATTTGGGTTTGCATATTGGTCAAATGAGTTTGGATAAAGGGCTTGGATTCTTCTGCCGCCATATCAAAAGCTTTATACAACTCGGGATCCAGTTTTACTTTTTCCAATTTCATTCGGTGGAGGTTTAGAAACCAAGTGAGGATCTTTTGGATGGGGTCTCGTTTTTCTGCCACGAGAAGGTCTTGTTTTTCATCTAACTTCACAAGCCACCTTTCGGAAACAGCGTCGAATAGAGCTGTTTTGTCCTGAAAATGGGAATAGAGGGCCGCGTGGCTAATCCCCATTTCTTTCGCAACGTCCACCAATCGAACCTTTTCAAAACCCTTGGCCCGCATTTGGTTTATGGCAATTTCCACGGCCTTGTCTTGGATTTCCGAGGCTGTGAGACCGGTTCTTGGCATAAGGAAAGGATCAAATCGAAATCTTGGGGGTCAATCTCAAATTACAAAATGAAAAAAACGTTAGTTTCGAAACTTACGGACTTGACTTTTTGTAACTTACAAAATATTGTAAATGTAACTAAGGAAACGGTAAAATATATGCAATTGAATGGAAATACAATCCTCATCACTGGGGGAACGAGTGGGATCGGCCTTGCTCTTGCCAAACGATTCTCTGATTTGGGAAACCAAATTCTAATTTGCGGAACAAACGAAACGAAAATGGAAGAGATTCGGAAATCTTATCCTAAATGGGGAACATATCTTTTTGATATCTCTCGTCCGGAAGAAAGGGAAAAGTTGTTTCAACAAACCACAAAGGATTTTCCGGAACTGAATGTGTTATTCAATAACGCAGGCATACAAAGGTATCCTAAACTTGGTGAACTAGAACCTTGGACAGATTTAGGAAAGGAAATTGATGTGAATTTGGGAGCTCCTATCCATCTCTCCATGTTATTCGCTAAACACCTGTTTGCAAAGAAAAATGCAGCCATTCTCAATACAACCTCTGGATTGTCACATATTCCTTTGGCTTATGCGCCTGTGTACAGTGCGACAAAAGCGGCCTTACATTCCTTCACATTGACGTTACGATTTCAATTTCGTAACCAACCAATTGAAGTGATTGAAGTTTCTCCACCAATGGTAGATACAGATTTAGGAATCCCTAACACACATACGGCGGGACTAAACTTAGATGAATATGCAAATAGTGTTATGGAAGGCCTGCGAAATGGGGAATTAGAAATCACCACTGGATTTTCTACCGTTTCAGCGAATGCAAGTCGGGAACAAAAAAATGAAATCTTTTTGTCTATGAACCAAGCTAGGAGTGCTTCAAACTAAAGACCGACCCACAAAGGCACAAGCGATGGCGTCCCATGAGTCGTCGTGGCCTTTCAGATCTTTAAATCCTAAAATCATTTGGATTGCTGCCCGAACTTCTTTTTTGGTAGCGTTCCCTTTGGCGGAAATTCCTTTTTTGATTTGTGTGGCCGTGAGAGAAACCACAGGGATTTGTTTTTCTCCGAGAGAAAGTAAAATGACCCCGCGAGATTCCGAAACCTTCATCCCCGTTGTCGTGTTCTGAACAAAGAACAGTTCTTCCACTGCGGCTGTTTCCGGTTGGTATTCCGAAAGAATGTCCATTAGTTCCTTTCTGATTTGGAGGAGATTGTCTGGGGACGGGGTTTTCGGTGCCACTTCAATCGTTCCGTAAGTTAAAAGCTTTGGATTACGACGCATGCCTTCGGGAAAAGAAAGAATCGCATACCCTACACGGTGGGATCCGGGATCAATGCCTATGATTTTCAATAATTTCTTTCCTTAGCCCCAACTTTTGTCCAGTTTGGCCCTCCCCGACCCAAAACCTAGTCTAAAAATGAAAATGACAAGGTACTTTCTTTCCGTATAGTGGAAGAAAACCACCGCAGGAACGTTAAACACATGACCGCAACGGCAGTGAAACTCGAAAAATCCCAGGCGGAGAAGGCTCTTAGTGCCCAAGCCGCCCTCCTTAATGAAGTTACCAAACGACTAGCTCAGAAAAATTCCGATAACGGCAAAGTATCCGTAAGCAAAATGGACAAAACGCAACATGTGTTTTACCAATTGGCTTGGATGACGGCTCAACAACGTGTTGCTGAGAACTTTATCGTTTATGCTTGGGATGCGTCCAAGGGAACTGGTGAAATGGAACAGAAAATGGCTCTTACTTTTGCAGCCGAAACTGTTTCTAACATTCGTTCTGAACTGGCAGCTCGTCCTGCTGAATATGAACTCACATACCAAGAACTATTCTCCAAACTTTTTTCTGATGAAATCAATGTTTACGTTGAAGCAGCATCCAAAATGGAAAACTACGAGGCCATTGTAGACAAGATTATTGATCTTGGACACTTCGGTGCTTATGGACTTTCCGAAGACCATGAAAACTTTCGCGGAATTTTCAAAGATTTTGCTGAAAACGTAGTGGTTCCACATGCAGAACATGTCCACAGACATGACGACCTGATCCCACAAGAAATCATCAACGGATTAAAAGACATGGGTTGTTTTGGACTTTGTATTCCAGAACAGTTTGGTGGAATCCAACCAGATGACCGCCCAGATAACATTTCCATGTTAGTGGTAACGGAAGAACTTTCTCGTGGTTCCCTTGGAGCTGCTGGATCTCTTATCACAAGACCAGAAATTATGTCCAAGGCCCTCCTCAAAGGGGGAACAGAAGAACAAAAAAACAAATGGTTACCACTACTTGCTTCCGGTGAAAAATTCGCAGGAATTATGGTAACAGAACCTAACTACGGTTCTGACGTTGCTGGAGTTTCTGTAACTGCAAAAGAAGTAGACGGTGGATTTGTAATCAACGGTGTAAAAACTTGGTGCACATTCGCAGGTTATGCGAACCTCCTACTTATCCTTTGCCGTACAGAATCTGATCCAAGTCTCAAACACAGAGGTCTTTCCATCCTACTGGCTGAAAAACCATCTTTTGATGGCCACGAATTCAATTACAAACAAGACGGCGGCGGAACCATCCAAGGAAAAGCAATCGGAACCATTGGTTACCGAGGAATGCACTCTTACGAAGTTTCTTTCGAAGATTATTTTGTTCCAAAAGAAAACCTTCTTGGTGGGGATGCAGGACGTGGAAAAGGATTCTACTTCCAAATGGAAGGATTTGCCGGTGGACGTATCCAAACCGCAGCTCGTGCTAACGGTGTGATGCAAGCCGCTCTAGAAGCCGCACTTCGTTATTCCCAAGAACGTAAAGTATTCGCAAAACCAATTTACGATTATACTTTAACAAAGTTCAAAATTGCGAAGATGGCAATGATTGTCCAAGCAACTCGCCAGTATACTAACTATGTAGCAACATTACTCGATGAACACAAAGGCCAAATGGAAGCAACACTTGTTAAGTTGTATGCATCCAAAATCGCTGAGTGGGTCACTCGTGAAGCAATGCAAATTCATGGTGGTATGGGTTATGCGGAAGAATATCCAGTATCAAGATATTTTGTTGATGCTCGTGTATTCTCTATCTTTGAAGGTGCGGAAGAAGTAATGGCTCTTCGTGTTGTTGCGAAAGACCTACTTGACCAAGCACTCGCTTCTTAGTTAGAAACTAAGTGTATGTGAGTCGATAGGATTTACAAACTCCATCGGCAAAATAAAGGAAAAGCCCGAGAAATCGGGCTTTTTTTATACCTAAGCCAAAATAATCGGATAGTCTCTTGCTTACGTTAGCATTCTCCAGGTACGTCACAAAACGCATTAATCATAAACAAATATCCATCAAAATTAGTACAGATATTAATGCCTAATTTTCGATAACGCTCAGCATCGGGACTTTTTTCACAAGCAAGAACTGTGGAAACTAAGCATAGATTGGATTTTTTCTTTTCTTTATCACATTTCCCTGTTACATTTGCAATGCCTCGATCGCAATTTGCCAATAGAATCATGGACAATAGAAGAATTAAATATTTGATCATTTTCATATGTAATTTCTCGTGAGTATCAGAAACTAAATTCGATTTTTTGTCAATTAGATTCAGCAGATGACTTCTGTTTTGCGATGTAAAGTTCAATCCTTGTATGGATATTACAAAATAAAGGGAATTGTCCATAAAAATACGCATCGAATGGACAATCCTTGGGAATTGCGTGAGTTTTATGTTATAGATTCGGATGGATATTTGCTGAAATATCGATAAAATTCAGAAGGATAATCTCCTATTCATTTTCATTTTGGAAGTCTAATTTGAGATACAGTAATCTTATTTATTTTACTTTTTTCATTTTTGTTTATGTTTTTAAGATCACACGAAAAGAATTTAGGATAATACAAAACAAAATTTTGAAACTAAACTTAATATGATTCTACGACAAATATTTTATTTTCTTATTTTTTCTGTTTTGAACTTCTCTTGCAAAACACCAATGCCTGAGTTGAGTTCTGAGGCAAAACTTTCCAAAAATAAAATGATATCGATTAGATGGACGACGACAGATCCTATTCTCGCTAAAGTTTTTAATGAAGTTTTTCCTGTTCCACCTGCTATTTTGTTAGATGGGAATGAGAATGTAGCAGATTTGACAACGATTCCGCTCCCAGAACCAGATCCAAAATTTGCACCCAAACCAAAGCAAGAAAAGCCAATCGATCCAAATGAACTACCAAGATGGGATCGCGGATTTGAATTATCTAATATAGATAATCTTACGGTTGTCATTCGAAAAGAAAGTCAAAGGCCATTTTATAGTATCGGAGTGAGTTTACTTGCTTTAACTATGTTATATTATGGCACTATGGAGGCAGAAGCGGAATTAGTTTGGACATCTGGCGAAACAAATCTCTATAGAATTTCTTTTTTATCAACTCATGAAACCATTTGGGCTCCTATGCCTTTTTATATTGGAACTGGATCAAGCATTGTAGGACCTGCTATTAATTCGAATCGTTATCCATCTACACTCCAAAAATACTGTACACAAGAAAAACCTACTAAATTAAGAGAATCCCTCGAACAATCTCAAATAGAAAACTGCAAAGAATATGAAACATTCCTTAAGAGACTCTTCCTTCAAAATTACGACAACATCCATTCGCAATTGAAGGAATGGGAAAAAAGGAACCAAGATTGGTTTCAACCATAACATAGGTATTTTTCATTTGATCCAGTTCCAAAATATAAAATTCATTCGCATAACTTTTTATAAATTATTTGTGTTTTTATCTTTTGCTTTTGTCTCTGGGGTGTATCCATTGCGAGATCTTCATTCCGTTTCCATACCAAAAGAAAATTGGAGTATGGTTTTGTATGGCGGAATCTTTACTACCACAGACCTTATCCCCATCGTATTTCGCCAAAAAACCGACTACAAAGAATCCTATATTGGAAGTTTAGGAATCTCACGACCTTTGGATTACCGTATTCGATGGTTCGATTTTCTCTGGGAAGGAAATGTTACCAAACATTTTGGAGAAATGAATCATTGGGAAGTGAATGGATTTTATATTGTAAAAATTGATCGTATGTACGGTTCTCCTTTCAGTTTGTCGTTAGGCGAAGGACTCTCACTTGCCTCGGAAAATCCAAAATTAGAAAATAAAGCAAAAGGATACTATTTGGATGGATTACAAAAAGATGCCATTGAATCTAGGACTTTGTTGAATTATATGATGGTGGAATTTAGTTCCTATTTGCCATTTGAAAGAAAAACCGAATTGTTTTTACGAGTGCACCACCGGTCAGGTGTATTTGGATTGTATTGCCCACCCGATCCAAATTGTGGTTCCAATTTTGTCAGTTATGGATTTAGAACGGCCTTCTGACATCACTTACAAATTAAATAAAATTCTTGGTGATGTCAATATAGTTGGTCTTAGAAATCTAAGTCAATCAGCGATTGAATTTAGTTTTTTGTTGGTTCTTTGATCCAATCAAATTTTGTATCCTTATGTTTTCCTTCTTCAACTAATGTTTTTAAATTTAAAAGTGATTCATAAGGTGTGTCAGTTAAAACTAAATTGATAACCGATTGTGGTACAGATCCGCCTGGTTCAAAATGAGCTTGGTATTCTACTTTTAGTTTTCCATTTGATTGAGGAATGATTCGCCAAACACCTTCAAAGTTTTCCATTCGAGTGACTCCAGAGGGAGTCGGACGTGCATTGGAATCAAGGCGTTTGATTTTCATTACGGTTGCCAAGGTTTTATCGTTTTGTTCAAATCCCCTGTCCATAATCAAATCTCGATCATTCACTGGCCAAGGTGCACCGTTACGAAGGTACACTATTGATTTTTTTTCTGTGCCAGAAAGTACAGTGAGTTCTTTGCATTGGTGATAAAGATTTTTGCAAGAAGCGGGGTCAGTCAACAGAGCTATGACTTGAGAAATGGACGCATCAATTTCTGTTCGACCTAAAAATTCATCTAAGTTAGAACCTGCAAAAGGACGAGTGAATACTTGGATTCCTTTTTTACGTTTTGACTCCGACCATTCGGCTGATTGGGCAAAGAGTGATGATAGATTTGATAGAAAGGAAATTCCTATCAAAGAAATGATTAGAATTTGTTTTTTTGTCATGGTTACTTACCTATTTGTAGATGGATGAGTGGTCTCACTGTTTCGGCAAAGAATAATGAGGTTGACGATGCCGGCAACAAACTCAATCCATTTTTTCTTCCCGAATTATTTACAGCGAGAATTGCCATGTAATTTCTATTTTTATCGATCCATGGATAGAATCCATTGATTCCAATACTGTGCGAAATTAAATCACGGTCGCATTCTGCGGGTATATCCGTAATGGTACAAAATCGCCAGTTGCCAAGGCCATATTGCCAACGATACCCAAAGGCAGAAAATTGAGAGTATCCAATTTTTGCACCTTGGTACTGGTCTGCTAAAATTTCAGTCACAGAAGTTGTGGAAAGAAAATTGGCAATATTTCCCCCTGCTGCATTTTTTGCGGTCCCATTTGTAAGGAGTGCGTTGATCATTCTTGCATAATGTTCTGGAGAAATTGAAAGGCCATAGGCTCCAGACAGACTCCCATCTGTATCTTCCGCAGATCTAGTATTTCCTTTCCAAACCGCTTGGCTTGCATCCCATCCCAATGGAGTGAGAATGAGTTGCGTGAAAATGGTGTTCCATGTTTTTCCGCATGATACTTCTAACATACGTTGTGCGACTGCCATGTGATTGGAATTGTATTGGAACAAAGCGCCAGGTGTTCCGGTAGATAGATCTCGGATTTCATTGACACAAGTATCTTTTTGTGTACCGGAAGCACCGACTGGTAGTGTAGAAATACAAGTCGCTTGTCCTGAACCATTTCCACCTCCGGCATTCAATCCCGAGGTAAAAGATAATAACTGACGAAGCGTAATTGTTCCCTTTGTCCCAGTCCAACCAAGAATATCTCCCGTAGTCCTACTTAAAGATAAAGTACCACCGGTGGCACAGGTCCCAGTGGTCACTGAACCACAGTTTGCAAAAGTGCCACTATTGGTGTTACAATCTATGGCCCTCATAGCAGTAATTGCAGTTACCCATTTTGATCCAGAAGCAATCGGTCGATAAGTACTGTAATCTAAAACGGATTGTCTCGCATAAATTCTGTTACCTGACTGATCGAATACTTGGAAACTGGCACCTTCGTCCGTTGTTTTTGCGTATTGATCAAAACAACTATCGAGACTAAAACAGGATCCAAAAATTCCGGCAATAAGAACTGATTGAGTGTCCTTATCTGTTGACACAGGTTTTTGACAATTCACTAAAAAAGAAGAAACAAACATTACGAATATTATACAAATTTTTGATTTCATAGTTACCTCATTTAAAAGCGGATTGGTTCCAAAGTGATGATTTTTCCGGTGCGATCCAGGTCGCAGGAGGCAAATTCAGGTAACAATAATGCATCACGCGATACTCCCCCAACAGTCGTTAAACCATCATATATAGAACCCAAAACTAATGCACCTTTGGTACGAATATCTGATTCACACTGTAAAACAGAGGATTCCATAAAAAATTCTTCATCTTCAACTTTTGCAAGATACGAATATAGAATTTTTGCTAGAAAACCATTGATCAGGAGGAGAGGTGAGATGGGTCCTTGGCCACCTTTCATTCCAGATTGTGCTAACCAAAAGGAAGAAGCGGTAGTTTCCGCCTCAAAAATTGCTTCGGAAATCCTTTTTTTGGCCTCTGAACCTTTGATGGCACCATACGTTGGAACACCAATTGCTTCTGTGAGCATACAATTTGTCAGAAAGACAAAGAAAAGAATGGATAGAAAAATTTGTCTCATGAGAATTTTATCCTTAGTATAAAATGAAACGGTCTGTTAACTTTTCCTTTCACCACATGATTCGAATTCCAGAGCCAGAACTTATGGAAGAACCTACTCAAGTAGAGTCCTATGCCAATGCTGACTTCGAAACAGCTCATTCCTTCCTGATACGTAAATTTCAAGATAGACTTCCTCAAAGGTTTACTCCTGAATCCATTTTGGATTTAGGTTGTGGACCTGGAGATATGTCTTCTCGTTTGTATTCACAATTTCCGAATGGAAATTTTACGTTTTTAGATGGTTCTGAGTTCATGTTAGATCTTTGTAAGAAGCGTATGGGTACATTGGTTTCAAAAAAAAGAAACAAAAAAATTGAATTTAAAAAAGAACTCATTCAGGATTTTGTTCCTGAATCCCCGTATGATTTAGTATTTTCTAATTCCCTATTGCACCATTTGTATGATCCATTTGAATTTTGGGCTGCGGTGCAAAGGTCCATACAACCAGAAAGTTTTATCTTTATTTCTGATTTGATACGACCAGATTCACTTAACATTGCAAATCAACTAGTAGAGCGTTATGCGAATGATGAACCTGAAGTTTTGAAAAGAGATTTTTATAATAGTTTGCTTGCGGCTTATCGACTAGAAGAAGTAAAAGAAATGTTAGAGGTTGTAAGGCTTGATTCAAAATTGAATTTAGAAACAATCACCGATCGTCACTGGATTTGTTATTCCAAACCAAGGCATTGATCATCGTGAGATGCCCTGGTATTTGAAAACGATTGTTTTATAGGGAGGTTTTTACGATCTCAACTTAAATATTTTTTTTCAACTCTGACTTTATCCATATGACTGATTTTTAATTCGGTAGCTAAATCTTCCAAAAAACGAATTTCCTCTTGATTGAGTGACCCGTCGGAGGCAACAATACAGACAGCGTCTTCAAAAAAATTCAAAGCATACTCATCGTTGTCAGAAACAACCTTGGTAATAGTCTTCATAGGGAGTGGATTTTCAAAAGTTTTTGATAAGATATCTAAAACTTGTTTTTTTTGGGTTTGGAAGCCGCTGAGTAGGCAATCCGGTTCGAACAGTACGTTCACAAGTTCCCCAACAATTTCGCCTTCTTTCTTTTTGAACTGCCCATCAGCATGACAAGCATAGGACCATAAACTGAGAAGGACTTTGGCATATTCAATATGAAGGTCACTTTCGATATCCAAAGTCGATTGGATGGATTCTGGATGTCTCTTTTTGTTTCCCTTGACTTGTTTCAAATTTTGAACGATTTTCTTTGCCATAACAATCAGGAATTTTATTGCTTCGGATTCTCCCTTCAACTTCATTTTTTTACTCTTTTCTTGATTTTTCCCAAAAATGGGCTGAATTGGAACTTCGAATCAGGAAACTGGAATTAATCTATGTCGAAAAATATACTCGTTACAAGTGCGCTTCCCTATGCGAATGGTTCCATCCATTTAGGACATGTGTTAGAAGCGGTCCAAACAGATATCTGGGTACGTTTCCAAAAGTTAGTTGGGAACAATTGTTATTTTTTCTGTGCGGATGACACGCACGGAACTCCCATTATGATTGCCGCAAAAAAAGCAGGTAAAACTCCCGAAACCATGATCGAAGAAGTACAGAAGGAACATTATAAAGACCTAACTTCTTTTGGTGTTTCGTATGATAACTATTATACGACTAATTCTGAAGAAAACAAAAAATTCTCAGAATCAATTTATCTCACCTTAAAGAAAAAAGGACATATTGTTGCTCGTAACATTGAACAGTCGTATTGCGAACATGACAAAATGTTCCTTCCTGATAGATTCATTAAGGGAACTTGCCCCAAGTGTGGATCCAAAGACCAATATGGTGATTCTTGTGAAGTATGCGGGACTAGTTATTCTCCAAAAGATTTAAAAGATTCTTATTGTTCAATTTGTGGAACAACACCCGTACTCAAAGAATCCAAACATTTATTTTTTAAACTCCAAGACTTTCAATCCCAACTTCAAACATGGATCGAAGGTGAAAGCCGATTGAATGAAGGTGCACAGAAAAAATTGAAGGAATGGTTTACCTCTGGATTACAAGAATGGGATATCAGTCGTGATGGCCCATACTTTGGTTTTGCGATTCCTGAAGAAGAGAATAAATACTTTTATGTTTGGTTGGATGCACCGATCGGGTATATGGCATCCGCAATGAACTTTTTAAAAGATGAAAAGAAGTTCAATGAAATTTGGAAAGAAGGCAAAGGAGAAATTGTTCATTTTATTGGAAAAGACATTTTATATTTTCACGGACTTTTTTGGCCAGCGATGCTCATGGGATCCGATTACCAAACACCATCCCAACTCAATGTTCATGGATTTTTAACTGTCAATGGTGAGAAGATGTCCAAATCCAGAGGGACGTTTATCAATGCTTCTACTTTCGCAAAGTATTTAGATGCAGAACATTTCCGATTTTATCTCGCTTGCCGTTTGGGATCTGGAATGGAAGACGTAGATATTTCTTTCGATGATTTTGTATCTAGAGTCAATTCCGATCTTATTGGAAATCTTGTGAATCTAGTCTCTCGTGTGTCTACGTCTATCTTAGATAAAATGGATCGTAAACTAGGTAGTCTTTCTGCAGAAGGAAAATCATTAGTTTCGGAACTTTTATCCAAAGAAGGTGAAATTTGTGAGGCATATGAGTCGCGTAACTACTCAAAGGTGATGAGAGAAATCACAGGCCTTGGTGATAAAGTTAATAAATACGTAAACGATTATGCTCCATGGAATTTAATCAAAACGGATGTGGAAAAAGCAAGAGAGGTCGTGACTACTTCTCTCAATTGTGCAAAGATACTATTTACTTATTTAGCACCAGTCACTCCTAAAATTGTAAATTCGGTGGCTCAGCTTTTCCAAGTGGAAAATTTAAGTTTTTTAAATTTGAAAGGAACACTGGAAAATCAAGTCCTTGGGCCATACCAAATGTTATCAAAACGTGTAGAGGAAAAAAATATTTCACTTATGATTGAGGAAACAAAAGAGGCATTTCTCAAAGCAAATCCAGAGAAATCAAAATCTGAACCTGGTAAAACAGCTGCCACTCCAGCGGGTGCAACAACTGTTTCGGAAGATGGATTCATTACCATAGACGAACTTTCTAAAGTTGAACTTCGTGTGGGACAAATTATAGAAGCAAACCCTGTGGAAGGCGCCGACAAACTTTTGTTCGTAAAGGTAAATCTCGGAGAAAAAGGAATCAAAAACGTTTTTGCAGGTATCAAAGCGAGTTATACAGCAGAAGAGCTAGTAGGAAAAAAAGTTGTTGTGGTTGCTAATTTAAAACCAAGACAAATGAAATTTGGGTTATCAGAAGCTATGTTACTGGCATCAGGAAAAGAAAAAACTTTATCGTTATTTGTTCCGGATCGTGATGCAGCTCCAGGAGACCTTTTAAAATAATACAATGGCAACAAAGTCAGAACAAATCTTAAGAGAGAAGGAAATCGAAGGGATTAAATTTAGTCTCTATGGTAAAATTATCATATTTTCTCTCCTAACTATTGGAACTTTCTTTGTTGCCCAGACTTTATTTGAATTATTAACGATTGCATCAATTTCTTTAGCTTTAAATCTTATTCTTTATATTTTGTCCAAGTTTTTGAAACGAGGGAAGTATATTTCTTTTATTGGATTGTTTTGTGTATTGATCGATTTGTTTATCATTACTATCCTACCTTTCATTTGGTACAATGCAGTTGGTGGTGAGTCACAGGTACCAAGAACCTATTTAATCAAAACATATTTACATTTTATCATAGCAGCAACGTTAGTGATGAATGCCTTTAGCATCCAACCAATTTATCCAATGATTTATGCTTTGGGAGTTGTTATAAGCCAAGCGGGAATTCTAGTGTACGCACAACAGGATCCAAGGTTTGTCAGTACCGAAAGTTTTAAAGAAGCCTTTCTTGGTCCAGCGGCCCATGTAAATAATTACATCATGTCTATGGGCATCATCGGTGTTCTTGGATTTTTTTTGGCATACCTTACATATCGTGTTAGGCGAACAGTTCTTACTGCCGTCACAAATGAAATTAAAATGTCTCAACTTTCCAGGTATTTTTCGCCGAATGTAGCTAACCAAATGGGGCAAGCAGATGATGATTTTTTTAAACCGGGCGGGAAAGAATCAACAGTCGCCGTTTTATTTTGTGACATTGCTAATTTCACTCAAATTTCAGAAACCCTCGGACCTGAAAAAACAATGTCCTTACTCTCGGAATACCATAGTTTTATGTTGGATATCGTTTTTGGTCACAATGGAACTCTCGATAAATTTATTGGAGATGGAATGATGGTAACTTTCGGAACACCCATACCTAGCAGAGACGATGCCACCAATGCAATCAAAGCAGGTGTTGCCATGTTACAGGCCTTATCTCTTTGGAACGAAAAAAGAGAATCAAACGGCGAAAAACCTATATCCATTCGGATCGGGATTCACTATGGTCCAGTCATCGTCGGAAACGTAGGTGTGGAAAAACGTTTGGAATATACTGTCATTGGCGATACAGTCAATGCTGCCAGTAGACTGGAATCTTTAGGAAAAGAATTAAAACGAAATTTTCTTATTTCAAAAGAATTGTACGACCATATTTCACTAGAGTTTCGACAAAATTTAAAAATCAAATCGATGGGCATATTGTCTCTTCGTGGAAAAACTAAAACAACGGAAATTTTATCTCTGGAGACAAATTGATGATCCAACTTCCAAAAGAAAAAGAGATCACCATCATTTCGAAATCTTCTTTAAACTCAAATGAGGTAAGTTTGAAAGTGATGACTTCCGATCTCGCACAAGATTTTGTGAATCATTTTGATTTTACTAAAAAACAATTGTTTATTGATTGTGATGAAGATGCCTTATTGGAGATCAATCCAAGTTTATCAAATTTCAATAAACGTCTGTTATGGGAATCTGGATCTTTGAAATTTTCGGAAGAAGAATGGAAATTATTTCAAAAAACCATTCCGCCGCTTTCTCCGTTTCTTGCACAAGACCTCTCGGGAAAAGATTTGATGTTGGCTTGGGGGAAAAAGGAAAGTCTTTTGTCGGCAGTAGAATCCGGACTTGGTACTTACTATAGTCGTTCTAGAAAGGGAAAGTGGGTGAAAGGAGAAGAGTCGGGTCATCTTCAAAACCTAAATGCAATTTATGTACATACTAATCCTTTTTTTGTGCAATACATAACAAACCAAATCGGGGCAGCATGCCACACGGGATATTATTCTTGTTTTTTCCGAGAGTTAGGTGCGAATGATTCTGTTTCATTCGTCTATACAAGTAAAGTGGGAGCGTAGATTTGAATCGAATTGTCTTAATCGTCTTAGTTGTTGTATGCGTAATCTTTATAGTTTATAAATTAAAAACTTCGTTAGGTGGAAATCCTTCACTCGTTAAGGAAAAAATCGACGCTGGTGCTTTGGTTGTAGATGTAAGAACCGTTGCGGAATACCAATCTGGCCATTTCCCTGGTGCGATTAATATTCCCGTAGACCAAGTATCCAAACGTTTGGATGAGTTTGGCGATAAAAATAAATCGATCATAGTTTATTGTGCTTCTGGTGGTCGCAGCGGAAGTGCAAAATCGTTTTTGGAATCCATTGGTTATTCGGATGTAACAAACGCCGGTGGACTTTCCAATATGCCAAATCCTTAACTGGCAATACCAATGGTCATTGAATAGAAAAGGCAATTTGGTTTTATTTAGAAACCAAATTGGATTCCCTATTTGAAGAAACAAACTACATACGTTTTCGTTTCATATATAATTGTAAACCTGTCACAGCTTCTTTTCGGACTTTGTTACCGAGTGCCGGCCACCAACCGAGAAAATAACCGACAGGACCCATTGCCATTCCAAGCCACTTCCACATGGAAAAATGATCTTTGTGAGTGAAGATCTTTCCATCTTTAAAGGTAAAGTTAGCATGGATTTTGTTCTGAACCAATCTTCCAGTTTTACTAAAACTATAATCTGCTTCCCAATCTGCAGAACCTTGAGAGTCATCTGCTTTGATATTCGAAAATCGAATGGTTAGGTTTTGGCTTTTTTCGATTAACATAAGCCACATAGCTACAGCTTCTTTTCCTTTCAAATGACCAAAGGCAGGATCTTTGAATTCAATTTCGGGATGGTAAAGGGAAACCATTGTTTGGCCATCTTTGTTTTGGAAGGCCGTGTAAAACTTTTGAATTAACTCTTCATTTGCATTCATTGTGGAAAAGATTATGATTGATCAATCCAAGACTTAGCAAGAAAAAAAGTTATGAAACGAATTGTTCTCTTTGCTTTTGGAACCAGTTTTTTACTCATCGGACTTGTTGTTCTTTTTTTAGCTGTCGGTTATTTTCAAAATCCAAAATACCATTCAGAAACAAGTGAATGGTTAAAGGCTGAACCAGAAGATATTTGGGCATACATTACGGATGTTCGTGACCTACCCAATCGCAGAAAAGATGTGGTAGCGATTAAAATTTTAGAAACTAAGCCAGATGGTACGATTTCAAAATGGGAAGAAACACCAGAAATGGGCGGTTATATGATTTTTGAACTTCGTGAATCCATTCCCGATAAACTTTGGAAAATTGAACTAACGGATGCGAGTTTTAAAATGCGTGGGTCTTGGACGTATTCACTGGAAAGAAAAATTCCTGGAACAGTGGTTACAATTACGGAAGATTCAGAAATCACAAGTATTCCTGTAAGAGGGGCATATTTTCTGGCCGGTCGGGACGCTACTCTTCAAAAAGAGATGGAACTCATCCACAACCGGTTTAGCGGACGTTAGGGGAAAAGAGAGATTATTTTAATCCTTGGATCCATTCATCGATCCCTTTACAAATTTTTCGCACTGTCTCTCCATGAAAGATGATCCCAAGGTGGCCTTGTTCATAATAAGTGATCACCTTGTTTTCTGATTTCAGATCTTTTAATTCGGTTAAACTTTCTTCGGGAACAATTTTATCAACTGTACCAACTACACTATAAATTGGCATATTGAAGTTGTTTAAAAAGTTTTCCGTATAATTGATACGACCATCGTTTGACCAGAAGCTCCTTTCGTTAGAAATTTGGCTTTGGAAAAACTGCATAATTACGGAGACAGACTCTTCGCAAAACACATCTTCCATGAGAAAATACCATTCCGGAGGTGTGATTTCTTTATAACCCACAAAGTCTTTGATTGTCAAAACTTTGGTTCCAATATTATAACTAAAACTTCGTAAACTCGAATGTAAGTTCAAAATTAGTTTAAAGAATTTTTTTAAGTCAATGGTTTGGATCGTGGCTTGCATAGAAAAACTTGCCATACTCAAAATCATATCGGAAATCATTTTATGCGGAAGCATACTAAACCCACGTTTCAAAGTATCAAGTCCGATGAAGTTGGATTTTAAACTAATATAGTTTGGTGAAGTGATCGAAACAATTCCTGCAATGTATTCTTCAGGTTTTGGTAAATTAAACTCTTCTTTTAGTTCTTTGATTTTTTCATAAGAAGATACATAAAAACGAGGGATCATTCCTCCCATACTGTGACCAAGAACTACTGTTCTTTCACTTGGATAATGCCAACGGATCCAACGCAAAATTTCCGGAAAATCATCTTGGATGTAATTATCAACTGTCCATCCTTCTTTTTTTCCATGTTTTGGCATGGTTTGTCTGGACCTTCCCCTCATATCCATCAGGAAAACACGATAACCATATTTTAGAGCGAGTTCTTTGGCAAGTTTATCCATAACGGAACGTCTGCAAAAAAATCCAGGAATCAATAAAATATTTTTTCCTGTATTGTTTAATTTTTCAGGTGTAAAACTTTTTAAAGATACCGCATAACCATCAGTCGTCGGAATAATGAAGGATGCATCCATTCTGTATTCAATATTATACTGATGAGATTTAAAGATAATAGAAGTGACTGGTTCTTTTTGGTCTTTTGTGGTTGTGTAAAACAAATTCCTTGAATTGGAAACTGTATCTGCTTTTTCGATATTTTTTTGAGCAATGTAATGGTCATTTCCCGATTCCATTTCTTTTGCGACAACAAACTCGATCACATCAAACAAGGAATAAAGTTGGAGAGTGAGTGGACGAATTTTTTCCTCAGGGATTGGATCTTTCGTGATTCCCCAAAGGATACCAATTGGGTTTTCATTTACAAAGAGAGGAATCCCAATCGCATGGTTCATCGTTTCAGAAAGTAACACTTTTTTCTCAGGATGGATTTCTTCTTCTTTGAGGTTGATAAAAGTGACTTCTGGTCTCAGTCCTTTGTTAAAATCAATGATAGACTTTCGAATAAAACCGGCAGACTCGTTACGCGGATCAGCCAAATGGATGGGGCGCGATTTTTTGATATATTCTTCAATGCCTGGAATTCTTCTACGTTCTGCAATTTCCTTGAGTTTAAAGTGGGTGGCAGTGGCCACAATTTTCATTTCATCTTGGTCAATGACTTCAAAAATGGAAAAGTTAAAAATGGGATCGTCGTTGAAGTCAACAAGGGAAACCATTTTATTAGCGAAGGATTGCCAAATATTTTCCAAAAATTGAAACGTAGTTTTTGGAACCGGAAAAATAAAGATTTTGTCCGGGTTTACCATGAGGCTTTTATTGCTGTCTCTGGTAGAAATTTTGATCAAACGATCTTCCAACGAATTTTCTTCAAGTGCCATTTAGCATCCTTTCTATTTATGTGGCGATACGGTACGCTATAACTCTATTTTCGACTTTTCATATGCCTGTGAACTAAAAAATAAAGCTAATATGCAACAATCTGATTTCGAATCCATTTCAAGAGTATCCGTTCCCGAATTAGACTCAATTCTCGGAAAACCATTCCCAATTCTGGACGATGGGTTTGTCAGGCTCGTTGATTACATGGGTTCTGATGAATCCATCGTTCAGGCTGCACGCGTTTCGTACGGAAAAGGAACAAAAAAGGTAAATGAAGACCGCGGACTCATTCGTTATTTGATGCGCCACAGACATAGCACTCCCTTCGAAATGTGCGAACTAAAGCTACATGTCCGCGTTCCTATGGACACTTGGCGCCAATGGATTCGCCACCGTATGGCAAATGTCAATGAATACTCTACGCGTTACTCCGTAGCCATCGACTCGGCACAAACGACTCTTCCTGGAGAATGGCGAGTACAATCGGTAGGAAACAAACAAGGAAGTGATGGATATTTAGAATCATCCAAGGGTGACCACCTAACAAAAAGAGAAACTGAATTCCAAAAGTTTGCTACTGATATTTATAATGAAAGATTAGAAATGGGTGTGGCTCGCGAACAAGCAAGAAAAGATCTTCCTCTTGCTACTTATACAGAAGCTTATTGGAAAATAGACTTACATAATTTGTTACATTTTTTAGCTCTTCGTATGGATGACCATGCTCAGTTGGAAATCCGATTATTTGCAAAAACCATTGGCGAACAAATTGTTCAAAAATGGGTTCCAAATGCTTGGGAAGCCTTTGTTGATTATCGATTGAGTGCATTAAATCTTACAAAATACGATACACAAATCATCCAAGCACTCAATACCTCCGGTAAAGAAGGGGCCAAACAAAAGGCAATCGAACTAGGATTGTTAGATGAACAAGGTTCCACCGCTAAAAAAAGTCGTGAACGTGAGGAATTGGAGTACAAATTGAAAGATATGGGTTTTGCCATTCCTTGGTAAGACCTTGCTCATGTAAATTTATTGATAAAATTGATTGATAAATTCTATCAATATGGTTGTTAGAAGGATTATGAGCCTCAGAATCCTTCTAACCCTTTTTTCCATCCTGCTAACCAGCGTTTCCCTATCTGCGGAAGAATTTGCCGTGGCGACATTTACTCGTGGGAAGGTGAGTTTTCTTTCCTCCACTGACTCCTCCAAACTTTGGAAAACTCTCAAAGTCAATGATGTTCTGAAACCAGGGGATCGAATCAAAACAGGGAATGGATCCAAAGCGGACTTTTTCTACAAAGAAACAGAAATTCGAATCCAACCAAACTCTGATTTTACGCTAAAAGAATGGAATACTGAAAATAAAGTCGCAAAAGCCTATGTAGAAAAGGGCGCAGCTTGGTTTCGTGTCAGTAATTTTAAAAAAGGGAATTTTGAAGTTTCAACACCTACTACCACTGCCGGTGTTCGCGGAACAGCATTCGGTGTATTTTATGAAGAAAAAGAAAAGAAAGGATATACTTGCGTTTGTGAAGGTCTTGTCAATATCAACGGAACGGAATTTTCTAAAGGGTCAGGTGGTGCCTTAAAGGAAGGAGCAACTGAATTAGAAAAAAATGATTACAAGGATATAATTACCAAGGAAGGTGCTACCATTCAGTTTAGAGAAAAACGAAAAGAGATGCCGATGTTATCTCGCTGCCTTCCTTGTCACAAACCAGTGGGTTGGGAGGACAAATCTTTTACTCCGGACGAAACTTACGGTAAAAAGTGAATTTTTATTTCCGAGTAATTTTATTTTTATACTTCTTCACCTATCCAATCTTTGGTGAAGAAGTAATCACAACTAAAAAAGACGAACCAGATGCCTATTATGGATTAAAACTTGGTGCCATCTTAACACCCACTCTCTCCTACCGCATTCGAGACAATGCCTCGGGTAACACGGATCTATCTCCTTCTGATAAAGCTGGGTTTTCCCTTCCATGGACTATGGTTACCATTTCTAAAGAATGGGAGGATACCGGGATTAAAGCGGAATTTTGGGGAGAAATTCTTAGAAACGATGCATTAACAAATGATACCTTGGCGGGAACAGGAAATAAATCAAACCCGTATGTATTTTTAGTTAGGCGAGCAAATCTTGCTAAAACATTTGAATTGGGAAATACGAAACACCAAATTCAATTTGGAATGTTTGAACTTCCACATATGTTTTCTGTTTGGTCAGGAAATTACGATTGGCGTTATTTTGATAAATCACCGTTGGAGTCTATGGGTTTTGCTAAAGATCCTGTAGATCTAGGAATCAATTATATCCTTCGATGGAAATCCTTTTCTGTACAAACTGCTGTCGTCAATGGCGAAGGGTATAGGAATACACAAAATACAAATAATACGGGATATGATGTGATTGGAAAACTAGGATGGGAACCCACCTGGTCTGAAAATTTAAAAACTGGCCTCCATGTTTTAGGTAGGGCATCAAATGCTTTTGGTTATGCGAGTGATGAATGTCGCGAAGGAAAAACCAGTTGTCTCGCAAGTGATGGAAATCCGGCCACAAGAAAGCAAGGAAGTGTTTCCCTGAACCAAGAGCAAGTGATTGCTGTCGAATCCCATTTGCTATGGAAAGACACTCTCAATTTAGGGCTTGGAGGAATGGTAAAAAAACAACTAGGTGGGGAAATCGTAGATAAGTCAGCACCTTACCAACCTGCAACCAAAGTGGCAGAATTCACAGGACGCGGGGCTTACCTTTGGGCAGGTATTGGCAATGGAACTGTTCGCCTTGTCATGCGTGGTGAAATTGCGACAGGTGGACCTTCCCCTGGATTAAGAGCCACAGAAACAGTTGAGCGGGAACCTTGGTTACGATTCAAACCAGGGACTACTGACCCTCTTTATTCTGACCAGTCTTACTATATCACAAGACAAATCTTTGGAGAATGGTTTATGACCCCTTCGGCTCGGTTAGCATTAGGATATACGGAAGTGCGTTCGTATGATTCTAAAGGAGAACCAAATAAATGGTATGTAGACAGTACCGGGGAGGCATCAAATCGTGTCGAATATATAGAACAGTTTTCAAAACCGGTAGCGCATCCTATCTCTGAGTACGGAAGATTGGATCGGAGTATTGTTTTGAAAGCCACAGCCACGTTCTAAGAATGAGAGTATGGTATCTGAAATCCAAACCTTTATAGAATCGCAATTGTCTTCTGGTTCCTTTTCCGTTTATAGTTTTTTCTTTTTAGCACTAGGTGGGCTATTGGCAGGCCTTTTGCCTTGTGTCTATCCATTGTATCCTATTACAGCAGGAATTTTAAAATCGCGAGTTTCAAAACACAAATGGTCACACCCTTTTGTTTATTATCTGGGTCTTGCATTCATGTATGCTGTTTTTGGACTCGTTGCCGGACTGAGCGGGGGTGCATTCAATTCCTTTTTACGATATCCTGAAACACAAGTTTTCCTTTCTATTTTGTTATTTGTTTTGGGTCTTAGTGTTGCTGAGTTTTTATACTTTCCTTTTTTTGCAGGTGACTTAAGAAATTCAGCAAATGTAAGTTATGCGAATACATTTTTTTTAGGACTTGGTGCAGGACTTCTTTCCTCTCCTTGTGTGGGTCCGGTTGTCGTATCGATACTTGTCCAACTCATAGCTTACCAAACAGAAGGGATAAGTTTATTTCCCATTCTTTTTACTTCTCTAAAGATGTTTGTATTTGGTTTGGGACTTGGGATTCCTTTTTTACTGATCGGTGTATTTGGTTTTGCCTTACCAAAATCGGGAAAGTGGATGAAAGCCGTCCAATGGATACTTGCTTTGATGATTCTTTATTTTTCTTTTACTTATCTAGAAAAAGCCTTTGTTCTTTGGGGATTTGATTCTGCACTTTCAATAAAAGTATTTTTCACTTGGACTTTGACTTTGGTATTTCTCTATTTACAAAAGAAAGAAGGTCTTCCCCACGAAAAAATGAAATTAGCACTTTTACAAATGGGTGCCTTTACTTCGCTGATCATTCTTATTTTGCTTTTACAATCCGCTCTTTGGAAACTGGAACCGGGATCTTCGCATTTAAGAACAAACTTAGAGCCAATAGAATTTCATGGAAATTTAGAATGGCACCGTGCAGACTCGGAAGTTTACAGAATCGCAAAGGAAACCGGAAAACCGATATTTATCGATTTTTATGCAGATTGGTGTACCAATTGTAAAGAGTTTCAAAAACTTACACTCACCCATAAAGAGTGGAATCAAACATTTAAAAACAAGGCCATACTTTGGAAAGTATACGATACAGATCCTATTTTTGAAGAGTTTGCAAACAATCCCAATTATCCAGAATTAAAAATAGGATTGCCTTTCTTTTTAATATTAGATTCTGAAGGAAAGATGATTTATAAATCGAATGATTATTTAGATACCAAAGGAATGATCGAGACAATTCGGAAACTGAGGTAAAACGAACTGACCTTGACTTGGTCAGTTCGCATAATAAATGTTTAGCGAGGAAGATTGTTGAGAGTGGCTAAGTATTCACTGGCTATTTCTTTAACAATGTCACCAGCAGGTTTCACTTCATGGATTTGTGCTACACCTTGGCCCGCAGACCAAATATCTCTCCAACGTTTGTACTCTTGTTCTGCTGCTTGTTCTCCACCGGCATGACCAGCGGCAATTTTTTTAGGACCGTCTTCTAAAACATCAGGAGACCGTTCTACTGATTTTGCTAACCAGTTAGCAGGGATTCCTGAAATTTTTTCGGTATAGATGATTTCATCAGGACTTGAATCAATTAACATTTGTTTGTATTCGTTTTGTGCTTTTGATTCTGGAGTTGCAATAAATCGAGTTCCGATATAAACTGCGTCAGCTCCTAAAGACAACGCTGCGGCCATTTGTGAACCAGTAGAAATGGCACCTGCCGCAATTACTGGCAAACCAACTTCTTTTTTTAAGTAAGGAATTAATGCAAAAGGTGTGATGGCACCAGCATGCCCGCCGGCTCCTTGAGAAACTGCGATGAGAGCGTCTGCTCCTGATTTTGCGACTATATTCGCATGTTTGAGAGTGGTAACATCGCAAAACAAAGTTGATCCATTGGCTTTGATTTCTTTGGCGATGGTTCTTGGAGTTCCTAAACTTGTAATGATTAACTCTACTTTTAAATCCATAACTACTTCGAATTGTTTTGCCCAATTCGGATTATGTTCTTTGTGTAGGATCAAATTGACACCAATAGGTTTTTTAGTTTTGGATCTGATTTCTAAGATTCCTTCACGTAACTGTTCTGGTGTTCGGTAATTTAATGATGGGAAACATCCAATCCCACCAGCTTCCGAAACTGCCACCACTAACTCCGGATAGGAGACAAGGAACATTGGGGCTGCAATGATTGGCAGATCAATTTTTAGCATTTCACTGATTTTTGTTTTGATTTTCATAATTCTCCTGTTATACGATTATGGTTGGGTCGGTTTTGGAATTAGATTCGGTAGTTCGGAGGAATACCTTCCGGAACGGGGAATACAACTCATAGCAAATCCTTGGATGATGAAACAGATAGAATCCTTAGAGATACATTTTAGGGATTTCTGATAATCTTGTCCGTCGATTTCTGTTGCTATGGAATAACATTCCATTTTGTCTTCCACGAATAGTTCTTGGGCAGTTTTCTCTTCTTGGGCCACAAGAGTGGAAAGAGACAATAATAGAAAGGAGAGTAGATAAAAAAATGATAGGAATCGATTGCGATTCATTGAACGTATCCTGCTTGATCCTATAGGAATTAAATTTTGAAAGAAGTCAAATCATATAAATCGATTCATACTTTCTTAAAGTTTGTTCTTTATTTCGGGATTTTGATCCAGTTATTTGGATGTTTGGATTTGCAATCGGAAGTTACTCCCGACCGGCAATTCCAACAGTCGATTTATCTTTTAGACCGGTATTACTATTGGTCAACAGAGGAAATAAAAGACCCTTCTTCTATTCCAAACGATGATTGGCAAAAAATGGAACCAAATCAATTAGGATTTGATTCATTAAAGAACCAGTACCTTTATGTAAAATTTAGCGATCAGTTTGTAAGACAACTCAAAAGTCCAGTTCTTTATGTTGAAATTGCTTTAGAACAATTTAAACTTTACCAAGGATACGAATTAGTTTTTGAATCCAAACTGCAAGATCATTTTTTTCCTTACATAATTCCATTAAACCAAAACCCTTCCGGTTCTCTCATCATTCAATTTCAATCTAGGTATCGTGGTTATATTGGAATGGATCGAAAAGTGTTTTTCAAAGATCATTCGATGGCATTGGTTGATTTGTTTTTAGAAAATTTTTCTGAAACTTTTTTTGCTCCTGTTTTACTTGTTTTATCAATTATATTTCTTGGATTTTATTTTCTGCGAAAAAGAGAAATTATATTTCTGAATTTTTCGATTCTATTATTTTCAGCATCACTTCTAGAAGCTCTAAATGGTTTTGTTGGATTTTCATTGAGTCAGTTTTCGTATATTGTGACTCCCCTAACATATATTAATTTTGCATTTTTTCCATTTGCACTTTTGCTTTTTTTGATCGGAATCTTTCCTCCCTTCTTTAGAAATTTATTTAAGATACTAGCTTTCCTTCATATAGTTGCCTTTTTTCTTTCGATTATTAAAAATTATGAAAACGGAATCTCATTTCTTAATAGCGAAGATGATTATAATTGGGTGATTGTATTAGAAGCGATTGTTGCAATTTTTGCTTCAATTTATGTATTAATCAAAGGGAATAAAAACTTACAGACTATTACTTCCGGTTTATTGGTCATTGTTTTCGCTGGTCTGCATGACATTTTAGTAGATCTTGAATGGTTTGGTTATCGACAAAGAGTAATCCATTATGGTTTTTTTATGATGTTGATGCTTTTTGGATTTTATGTATTCAAACATTATTGGCAACTTCTACATTCAATCAACCGTATGAATGCAGAACTACGTACAAAAAACAAAGAACTTCAGAGGTTAATTCAAATTGATAAAGATTTAGCTTTGGCTCATGCGCTCCAAAAATCTTTATTATCTTCTAAATATAATGAAGATGATAAAATTCGAATCATTGGATTTTCGCAAAACTTAGAATCGGTGGGTGGTGATTACTTTGATCATACAAAAGATAGTATGGGAAATTGGGCCATTCTTATGGCAGATGTATCTGGACATGGGATTTCATCGGCGATGGTAGCTGCCATGTCCAAGATGGCCTTTGTAGGTGCCGGACCCTATTTACAGTTTCCTTCTCGTGTGTTTCATCTAATGAACAGACATTTAGTGGGTAAAACCAAAAATCTTTTTATAACGGCCTCTTATGTGTTTATTGATACGGAATCTTATTCGGCTACTTTCAGTAATGCGGGCCATCCCGGTTTTTTTCTCATTCGAAATTCAGAATCAGAAGTCATTCATTTAAATGTAAAAGGAAAACCTTTGGGTTTGTTCTCTCAAATCCCTTATGCAGAAGATACGGTGAAACTCTATCCAGGTGATAAGATTTTATTATACACAGATGGAATTTTTGATTTGTTAAATGAGGCAGGTGACAGCTTCGGTGAAGAGAGACTCAAATCATTGTTATGGGACAATCGGTACCAAAAATTTCAGGAACTCGCAACAATTGTGCAAGACTCTCTCTTTCGGTTTTCTTCAGGTTGGAAATACCAGATGGACGATTTAAGTTTTTTATTATTAGAAATTAAATAAAATGATTCTCTCGTTTCAAAACTTTAAACCAACAATATTATGTCTTTCATTTGAAACCAAAATCCAATTAGCTTCCTACTAAAAATTATAATTCTGGATTGATGATAAAGCGAATAGGGTTACCTTTTTTTTCTTCTAGAGCATGTAAAAATTCATTGGTTTCTTCTAATTTATGAACTCCACTAATGGACTTAGTAAGATTTAATTTTTTATCTTTATAGAGTTGTATGAGTTCGGGGATTGCCCGTCTGTCCGACCCATAAGAACCTGTGATACGTATCTGCCTTTCAATTAGAAAAAAAGGCATAGGAATTTCTAATTTGTTTCTGCCAATTCCTACAAGTACAATCCTTCCGCCACGATTCATCGCACGAACCGAATTTTCGATATTTGGCATAAATCCGGAAAAGTCGCATAACAAATCTATGCCGCCTGATTTTTCCTTTAAAACCTTCCCCACCTGGATGTTTTTTTCAACTAATATGAGTTCGTCGGCCCCATAGGCTTTTGCATTTTCTAAAGATCCGCTATCGATATCAACTGCGAAAATACGGCCAGCACCCAAAGCTTTGGCAATGGCAACGGCATGGATTCCTAGTCCTCCACATCCAATGATGGCTACTGTGTCTCCTGGTTTGATTTCCCCTTGGTATTTGACGGCATGGTAAGGGGTAGAGACGGCATCAGCCAAAATAGCTCCCTCTGCAAATGGTATTTCGTCTGGCAAGTTGTGAAGGTAACGTTCTTCAATTTGTAAATACTCAGCAAAACCACCACGTTGGTTAAATCCAAGTACTCCAATTTCTTCACAAAGGTTTTCTCTTCCCACCAAACAGTGCTTACATTTTCCACAAGAAGTCCCGGCACTGACAACAACCCGATCCCCCTTTTTGAATTTGGTGACCTGTTCTCCTACATCTTCCACAACTCCAGATGTTTCATGCCCAGGAACACAAGGCGTATAGGTTGCCTTCATTTTTCCATGTAGGACTAGGTGGATGTCTGAACCACAAATTCCGCAGGCTTTGACTTTGATTTTTACTTGGTTAGGGAGAAGGGAAGGTAGATCCAATTCTTGGATTTCAAGAGTTCTTGAGCCTTGCGGGAGTACTGCAGCTTTCATTGAAAGATTCCATCTAACTCCGTCAACATATCGCTTGCATCCGTTTCATTTAATTGTTCTAACGTTAATTCGATTGTATCAGTGAGGTAATATTTATAATTTTTATAAGAAACTAAAAATTCTTTTAGTTTTTCCTTTTCATCATCGGAAAGTCTGTTTTCCAAATTGAGTTTGCATAAAGCAAGTACACCGAAGGCAGATTTTAATTCATCAGAGTTGGAAGCAATGGTAAATAACTCTTTTACATCTAACTCAGCAAAAGTCGGGAGCAAATCTGAAATCAGTTCCATCGCTCCAATGGGAATGGCTCGGTCGAGTGATTTGACATAATTCAGTAGTACTCGGTAACTTTTGGAATCTCCTACATAAGATAGAAGATAAACCATACCAGAGAGTAAAGATTTATGGTATCCCCAACTCAGTCGACCCGAGTCGGCTTCCCGTATGATTTGGTAAATCAAAGTCCAGATGTTTTTATCTCCATCTGCGGCCAGTTTCATCAAATCCAAAAGACGTGATTCCCAGACTGGTTGGTCCATTTCTGATTTAAGGAGGTCGATGGCTTCCAGAGGGGAAGTTGGTAGTGATCCTAACTTTTGCAAAGGTTCTTCTCCGACATAATACTAGAATATGAGACGTATATGTCTTTTCTTTTTTATCATGCTAATGTTTTCTGCGTACGACCGAAACTATTTGCATAGATGAAACGTTTTTCGGTCATAGTAATGCTCTTTCTGACTGCAATTGGAGAGATGACACCGGATCAGTCCAGTTCCAAAGCGACTCAGTTAATTCGTGTTAGCTACGGACTTAAGGACAACTACGAGTTTCTGCGCATTCTAAATTCGACAATTAGCAATCGTGGTACCGAAGATCAAAAAAAATACTTCAAACGTTGCGTACAACACCATATCGAATCAGAAATTCTTCATTTGCAAATGGATTTGGGTCGTTCCTACTCTGAACTCAGAAGGACACAAGGGTTACTCATCCAACTTTATATTCTCGTTTTAGAAGATGAAATTGAAGAATTGGAAGTTGAATTAGGTAGGCTAGCAAGACTTGCAAACGGAAAAGAAAAAACAGAAACTAAGTTATATTTGCGGTTGGGATATCGTGAAATCGCTGTAGCAAAACAAAAACTACTAGTAGGAAAGAACATTCGGCCTTATTTATATTTAATGAAACTACAAGAGTTGGCTTATTCATTAAAATCGCTCAAACAAGCAGAAAAGTACATAGTTATGCTAGGTTTGTTACATGATTCAATTGATGAATTTGATAAAGAAACCCGAACTTTCGCAGATATGGTTCATGAGGTAAACAGAATCATGTTTAATGATCGTGAAAAATACTTGCGATTGTTATATGATAGTCATTTTGATTCCTATGGTTCTTTGGATTATTACGAATTGATTTGGAAACAACCTGATCTTCACGAATTGGCAGCAGGAATTCCTGGCTTTGATCCTGCATACGTAAGAAACCCAGAAGAAGCTGTTCCGCCCACATTTAAATAGTTATGCGATCATTTATTTGGGAATTTCCCCTCACTGCCGGATTTTCATTATTTCTTTTTTTACTGTATCCTACTGTTTCTATTTTTTTCCCTGATTTGATTCCTGTTTATTTTATAGCAACACCAGGAGAATTAGAACCGATCAATTGGATTTTATCCACTTTCTTTCACGGATCGGGTGCCCATCTTCTATCAAATCTTTTTTTTCTGTTGTTACTAGGGAGAGTTGTAGAGAACAGGGTTGGCAAGGAAAAGTGGTTGTTATTTTATTTTATGGCTGGCATATTATCAGTATTAGGTGATGGAATTGTAAGAGGTTTGATTTTCGGAGATAGAACTCCCATCGTTGGGGCAAGTGGTGCCATTTCGGGTCTGGCATCTGCTGCAACTTTCTTATCACCCTTTCGTTTTCCTATTTCTAAAAAAAAATCCATTCCTTTTCCCGTTTTCCTATTTGGTTGGATGATGGTGTATTCTGATGTAACCAATTTATTTGCTCGTGACCAAGTGGCACATTGGGCCCATCTAGGTGGTTTTTTTTCGGTCTTTGTTTCGAGTTACTTACTTGGTGACAAAGAAAGACGTGAAATAAGACAGGGCTTTCTTCTCAACTTTACCTTTTTTACATTGACTATCATTCTTCTATTTTTTATCAACAATAGGTAATGAACTTAAAATTTCGAGCGAAGGATTACAAATCCGATGACTCGTTTGAATCAGCAGAATACGAGTATTTTGGCAATGAAACAGAAGGTTGGGAAATCAAACGAAATGGCCAACCTTATCTTCATTTAGGACCTGGTTACATTCCACTCAAAACAATCTCCTGTGGTGTTTGTTCTACAGACATAGACCGACGTTTTTTACCTTTCCCTCTCCCACAAATCATCGGACATGAAGTTCTAGCTGAAGGGCTTGGTGATAACCAAGGCAAACAATTTGTAGTCGAAATCAACGATACTTATGAGGCCCGAGGAGATAAAGACTTAGACCTTTTTTGTAAAGAAGGTATTCCTACCCATTCCCCTGAAAGGAGGGTCCTCGGAATCGACAGGCTCCCCGGAGGATTTGGTCCTTATATTTTAGCACCAATTCATGCTGCTATTTCCTTGGAAGGAGTTTCTCCCAAAGCAGCCGTTCTTATGGAACCATTTGCAGCGGCCCTCCAAGCAATCCTAGCCTCTCCTCCTAAATCTGGAGACCACGTAGCTGTTCTTGGACCTCGCCGTTTAGGTAGCCTAATTTTAGCAGCATTGGCCTCTTATCGAAAAACAAATCAATCTAATTTTCGCATAACGGCGATTACAAGGCACGACCATTTGGTTACTTTATCCAAAGCGATGGGAGCCGATGAGGTAATTGATCTTCGTAAAACAGAGCTTAGTGCCATAAAAGATAAGTTTGATATTGTTTATGATACAACTTCCACAACTTCTGGCTTTGAATCTGCTTTAGAAATTGCTAAACGGGAAGTTCACCTCAAAACCACGAATGGCCAAGTGATGGCTGGAATTGCTCATTTAACAGAACTCGTCGTAGATGAACTTTCAATTCTTCCGTATTCAGAAGAGAATATTTCATTTCATTGGAAAAAGGAAAATCGTAAAAACCAAAACGTATTTGTTTTTAACGGAGTTTCTAAAGTCATTAAAGAGAATTTAGAAAAACAATTTAAAGTATTCGAAGGTAGTTCATCAGATGCTGAGAGTATTTTAAATTCTGATACTTTTTTAAATCATTTGCCTCGATTTGATTTAGTAGTGGTATCTAATCCAGAAGAATTAAGTTTAGCGATTCGACCAAATCCTAAACATGAAAATTCTTTGGTTCGTCCACGTGGGGCCATCCTCGTTGATACTACAAGTATGGATCAATGGTCAGATGATGCTCGTTTGGTGGCCAATTTTTTTGTCAAACAAAAGGAAATTCATAGTTCGCGTTGTGGAGATTTTCATATGGCAATTTCACTTTTACGTGATAATCCGGAAATCACCTATGCTTTGGAAACCAATTTGATATCGCATCGTTTTTCTTCAGACCAATTGGAAGAGGCATATGCTACTGCCAAAGATCCTTCAAGTGTGAAGGTAGTGGTTGATTTTAAATAGTTATGACAGAAAATAAACAGATACATACTTCCTTAGGTCCAGTTCTAGTTCCCGTAGAAGATGGACTTTGGGAGATTGATCTTTCCCACTTAAGGATTTTTTTTGGACTTTCAATTCTTTCTAGGACTATCGGAGAAGAGATTGGTAACCAATTACATTCGTTACCAGGTGATTTATCATTTACTTATAAAATAAATCCAAACATAAATCATGAATTAGTGGATATGCATATCCAACATGTACAAGTATTTGCCAGAGCTGGAATTTTGAAAGATTGGGTATTGTTTCGAGAACAATTTGAAGAAAATTTACGTTTTGTTTTTGGTTCCTTTCAACAACAATCCGTGGCTAAAAAGATACATCCCGAGTTTTATGGCGAAGATCCAAATCGGAATTCTTCGGTTGCTTTACTTTTTCCTTTTGAGGCAGAATTTGTTCACCCTTCGGGTTATTACATTTTAATGGAGAGAGTATCCAGTCAAAATAGGATTGGTGATTTTTTTCTTCGCATAACAATTGATTCACAAGAAGATGGATGTTTAAACTTATCAAATATCAAACATCAGATTATAAGTGATGCACATACAAGAACTTACATTGCCGGAGCTTCTAAAATTAGTGAGTCCCTCAGTAATGGAATGATCAATGCGGCCCAAAAAGGGGAAACATTTTACGAGGAAGAAAATAGCCACTTTAGCAAAGTATTTTCTCAAATCGAAAAAACACCTCTTGGCAAACTAACGAATATTAATTTTTACTGGGAAGAACAATACAGAAATTTAATTTTAAGTTCTGACCCAAGTTTTTCTTTATCTATTCTCAAAAAACTTTTCCTTTTGTTGGAAGATTCTTCGGCATCCAAAAAAATAAAAGAAGGAAATACCATTCGCGCCATAATTGGAAAAGTTTCTGTTTATGTTGATCTTTCACGTTTAGATCGTGTACTGAATTTTAGTATAAACCAAAAACGAACTTTGCTCGATTCATCTTTTTATTTGAAGCGAATGCCAATGTTGGAACAAATTGCAAATTCCAATGGACATTCATTCAATTTCGAGGGAGTTCATATTTTTTTAATTCACCACATTACATCAGAAATTATTTCTCTCATTGAAACATTTCGAAGATTAAAAGTTAACACCTTGGATGTCGCCTTTGTAAAGTATGGTGGGAACATTCCCCCGGTTTATTTAGATATTTTATTAGATATTCCAACGGAAATGTTTTTTATGGCTGGTTTAGAATTCAAACTCACAAAAAACAATACTCCCTATTATGGTGTGTCCCCGTTATATAGCGATTTTGAAATTCATTCAACATTCCGACATAAATTAGAAGATGCAAAACTTGGTTTTTTTGATGCCATGAGGCAGTTGGCGGTATTTCTTTTCCTAAACAAATTATTAACTTTAATTGAGAAAAATGAAAAGATAATTTTAATTGAAGATGGTGGTTATGTAGCGCCAGTTTTAAACGAGCGTGCGTTAGATGGTTTGTCGTTTGGCGAAGTCCTTGACGAATTTTGGGTGGAATCCAAAGATCAATCGATTAGAGTAAAACCATTTTTTGAAGTATTAAAAACTTTTGTCATCGGAACAGTTGAACATACAAGAAATGGTTATGATCGTTTAGTGAAAGTGAAGGCTGAGAAAACGAACTTGATTTTACCTTCCTTTTCTATCGCAATTTCTAATGAAAAAACACAGGAAGAATCTAAGGAAGTTGCCCGTTCCATTCTGAATGCACTAGATAATACTTTACATGGGATTGGGAAGGTGCTTTCCAAAAGAAAGGTACTTTTACTTGGCTCCAATGGAAACATCGGAAGATTTTTAAAACAATACCTCATCGGTGGATTTCTTCATGAAACCAATTTGGATATTTTAGAGGTAGACAGAAAGTTTGATTCTGAATCCAGATTCCGCAAATCCAATTTTGGAAATGTTTCGAATTCGGAATTTGCAGAAATCGATTTAATCATCGGTGTTACTGGTGAATCCATTATTTCGTCAAAAACTTGGGAATCTTGGATTTTAACAAGCAAACACAAACAATTGTTTATTGCTTCTGGGTCCACAAAAACAGTAGAGTTTTCTGATTTTATTAAATGGATCAATGAATTAAATTTATCGGATAACCCAAAGTTAGATGGTGAGGATCTTACTATTTCCTTTGGAAGAATTTTGGATCCACAAACTCAAATGGATTTAGGGTCAAAAATTATATTTAAAATCAATAAAAAACAAATCGAAAAAGAAGTTTTTCTAATTAGTGATGGAAGTCCGGTAAACTTTTTATTTTTTGGTGTTCCCACTGAATCAATGGATCCAATCATTTCTCAACTTGCAAGTGTATCGTTAGGTATGGTGAATTTCTATAAGACAAAGAAACTTCCAGAACCAAATTTATATGCAGTTGATCACCAAATTGATGTTTGGGGAAGATTTTTATGAGTAACCACGGCTTTTTTCAAATCACTCAAAAGTTGTTTCTACGTGATGGAAACCTATTGTTAGTCCTTAGAGATAGGAAATCTGGACATGGAGATCTTCCTGGTGGACGTATGAACGAGGATGAATTTTTTTCAGATTGGAAAGATAGTATTTATCGAGAAGTTAACGAAGAACTTGGCGATCAAATTAAAATTGATGTAAATCCAGAACCGATTTTTATACATAAACATAGGGTAAATGAAGGGAATTTCCCTTGCGTCATCATTGCCTATTCTGCCAAATTATTGGACGGAAAAATTCAGTTATCTGATGAACATGACTACATGGACTGGGTTGATATAACAAAGTTTAATCCAACCAATCTTTTTTCGGAGTATATGTTGGATGCAGTCCAACTCTATTTAAAAAAATATGCATAATTTATATGTTCCACCATACAAAATTCTCACCTTCGTGGCTTTATTTGGCATTGGTTATTTTTCTGCATCGATTCTAAAAGACGATCAAACTGCATTACCTAAATTCAATATCCCAACACCTGAGTTAAGTTTTGATTTTAAATTTGATTTTAATTTTACGAAACCAGAAGTAGATGAAGAAATTTCGAAACCTCTTCATTCTTGGAGTGAAGTAAATCTTCAGACCAATGGCGTCGATAGAAAGTATGGGAATTTAGTTGGAATACAATTGGTTCTGAAACCGGAAGACTTCGTAAAAGAAGAATGGTGGCGAGAACGAATCGAAGAAACTTTGAAAAAAGGTAAATCGTCGGGGATTTTTGATCGCAAAACAATTGTTATTCTTCCGGAACATACAGGTACTGGATTATTATTTTTAGATGAAAAATCTAGATTTTTAAATGCAGACTCTTTTGAATCGGCTTTAAAAACAAAAGGAGATAATTTCACAATTTCAGATTTGTTTTATTTAAAAGCTGAGAAAATGGCTGAAGTTTATGTTCGTACTTTTTCTGAATTAGCAAAACAATATAATGTTCCTATTTTGGCCGGTACTATTATTTTACCAAATCCAAAGATAGTAAAAGGTAGTCTTGTTCTCGATTCCAAAGGTCCACTTTATAATGTTGCCATTCCTTTTTCTGCTGATGGAAAACTAATGGATCCCCTTGTTAAAAAAACTATACTAACGGAAGAGGAATTAAAAATTCTTTCACCAGGTGATGCAACTCAAGATCGAGTTTGGGTTGTGCCAGGTTGGAAGGTTGCAATTTTTATTGGTCAAGAAGTGTTTGATGTTAATCTTTACAATCGTTTGGTTGGTAGACCAGTTGATGGTTTGATTTCACCATCTGCATCTTATTCCGATATGAAATGGCAATCTCTAAATTTAGAAGATTCTAATATATGGAAACAAGAAGGTTTAGCAAAATACATTAAGTCTACCAAAGCACAAGACCTTGTACAAGTGTTTCTTGGTGGGCAGTTATATGGCAAAAATTGGAACGGAAAAACTTTTAATCTTCGCGATTTTTCGAATGAGGACCAGGTGGAGTCGGTTGAAACACCTACGATCTTAAATTTGTATTTTTAAATTTTGGTTGATGGACCTAGATTTTAAACTTCTAATTTTGGGTTCGGGCCTAAAATCGATTTGACAGGGGATTCCTTTCCACAAAAATTTTCAGAGTTATGGCACAGAAGTCCCTTCCTAAAAATGAGTTTTATGTAAAATGCCCTTTGTATACGAAAGGACTTTCGATTTGTCCTAGTGCCAAAGATCGTTTACAAACTGAGGATCTGGAAAGACTCACTTCTCATTGCATTACTGATACATACAAAACATGTGATATCTTTTCAGCCAAAAAGGAAAAAGAACAGGCTGCTTAGCCATCATTCATTTTTCTCACTTTTTTAAAGTAGTCATAAATCATCCAATCTTCTGCTGAAAAATTTAGGTCATCCAACACAAGTTCCCCTCGTTTGCTTTCATAGATAATTTTGTCTCCCGCAACACCCCATAGTCTTTCGATAAAAAATGGGAAATGTTCTTTTTTACCAGAAACCTTCCATTTCATCGGTTGGTTAGGATCGTTCTGATTGGTAGCGATGAATTCATCTTTTCCGCTGAGACGCCAAGAGAAGGCTTCACGAGTTACGATGGGAATTCCTCGATTGATAGAAGGAGTTTTACCTTGGTGGTAAACGACTTCTTTCAAATATAGATCTCCCACTTTTCCACCCACAACGTATCCAGAATTCCCATTGTGATAATAAAATCTTGGTAATACTATATCCTTCGAAAGTAGAGTAACTCTTTTGGATTCCATATTTAAAAAAAATAAATTATAAGAACCTCCAATTCCTGACCAAACAAGAAATTCGTTTCCAATAGAAGTGATATGGTAGTGAGTTTTTAATTTTGGATAAGGAGTGGGAAACATTTCTCCCGAAATAAATCTTTCTGGTTTGGAACTATCTCCAGTTTTTTCCACAAAAAGTTGGTTTTCAAAAAAATATAACAAAAGATCACCCGAATTGGTAATGGTCATTCCCGTTTTGCATGGGATATGTACAATGGATTCATGTTCGAGGGAAGAATCTGAAGTGGAATAACCAAATAGAGCACATCCACCATACTGTTTTAATGGATATTGAACAGCCACATAATTTCCATTAGCTGATATCTGAATGGAATCGGGTCTAAGTTTTAATTCTATGGAATTTCTGTTATCATTAACTAAATCTTTGAAGAATAAAGTTTTGTTTTCTGTCCAAACAATTTTGGTTCGGTCTTCTGAAAGAGCAAATAATCGAGGTTGGTTGGGTTTGTTTTTAGAAAGTATTTCTGATGTTGATCGATTAGCGGAAAGTCTATCTTGTAATAAGGCCAGTGCTTTTTCGTATTTTTCTTTTGAGATTAAATCTTCTATTTCAGAAACTAACGATTCATGTTTTGATTGGCAAGAGAAAAGTATTAGGACTAAAGGGATTAAAAAAGAAAAAAATTTCACTGAGACTCCAATAACTCTCGGATTTCTTCCGCATGGATTTCCTTAGAAAAAAGATCCATTGCTGTTTGGCCAACACGTTTTGTGTCATAGTAGGCAAAGGTTCCTGTGACCACAGCACCGCCAATTGGGATCCAACGGGCAAATTGTTTGCGAATGATTGATTTGGTAATAAGTAATCCTAACTTTTCCAACATAGTCTGGAATACTCTAACGGTTGTTGGGCGAATTAATATTTTTAAAGATGATTCCTTTATAATTTTACGAAAAACATGGGCACCTCCATGTTTGAAAAGGCAATAAAGTAATAGTTCTTTTGTTACTTGTACCTCTTTTCCGTAAAGTGCCGCTATGTCTAAAATCAAATGACCTTGGATTCTATACATAAAGAGTAATTCAGGGAGGATACTGAGAATCCCCAGAGGGCCAGGTGGCAACGAGCAGGTAGCACTGATTAGGCCGGATTTGAAGGAAGCATTTTGAACCAGTTCCCGAATTAGACCGTCTGGAGGTTGAATCGTCGGTGCATAAGGACTTCTATAGTCCTCTAAGCCGGCAAATAATTCGATAATGCCGTCTAAAAAACCTTCGGATTGGGCCTGAGATGGTGTTTCGTTCACGGGTTTCTGAATTCCTCTTTAGATTTTAGTTTATCAAAAACAGGCATTCTATATCCTTTCCATAGACATGATAGATAGATTGAAAAAAATTCAAGAAAAATACCTGCGTATCGAGGACGAGCTCGCCAAGGCCACCGCATCTGATACATTGAAGAATCTATCGAAAGAAAGATCTCGCCTAACGCCCGTATATACAAAAGCAGACGAATATTTAAGAATTACAAAAGATTGCCAAGACGCAAAATTACTTCTCGAATCGGAAAGTGACCCAGACATGCATACCATGTTAAAATCGGAAGTGGAAGAAGGCGAAAAAAAATTAGAAGAGTTAGCAAAAGAACTCGAAATTATGTTATTACCTCCCGATCCAAACTCAGGCAAAAGTATTTTGGTTGAAATTCGAGCTGGAACGGGTGGGGAAGAATCTGGATTGTTCTGTGCCGATTTATTTCGTATGTACAATAAGTATGCTGATAAAAAAGGAATTCGCACTGAAATCATAGATGCAAGTCCAACTGGAATTGGCGGTTTTAAAGAGATTGTTTTTTCTTTAGATGATGATAAAGCTTATGACTTGTTTAAATTTGAATCTGGCACTCACCGTGTACAAAGAATTCCGGAAACAGAATCTGGTGGTAGGATTCATACCTCTGCAGTAACAGTTGCAATACTTCCAGAAGCTGAAGAAAAGGAAGTTGAAATTAGGGAAAGTGACCTTCGGATCGACGTTTATCGTTCGTCAGGCGCTGGTGGGCAGCACGTCAATACAACAGATTCAGCTGTTCGGATTACACATATTCCCACTGGGATTGTAGTTGCTTCCCAAGAAGAACGTTCTCAAATCAAAAACCGTGACAAAGCGATGCGTGTGTTACGCGCGCGGATCATAGACCAGATGGCTGATGCTGCAAAACAAAGTGCGGATGCTCTCAAAAAAGCCCAGGTTGGGTCTGGAGACAGATCAGAACGAATTCGAACTTATAATTTTCCTCAAGGTCGATGTACAGATCATAGAATCGGATTTACGAGTCATAATTTGCCCGCAATTATGGAAGGTGATTTGGATGAATTGATTGATGCATTGGTCCAAGAGGATCGGTCGAAGCGACTAGCAGAAGCAAAGGCATAAAAAAGATTCCAAATATCTATGGAATTCGATTGATTCCAGCCGTTCGACTGTTATAAAAAGTAGGTCAGGAATTTTATTCAGATGAATCAATTGAAAACTACAGTTTCCATTCTAACTCTTGTAGGTTCTTTCTTTGGAAATTGTAATCCAGTCAATAAAAATGATCCTTTCAGTGATGCCCTACTTTATGCTTTTTTATTTCAGGCGATAAGCAATGCCCAGGAAGAAAATTGTAGTTTTTCTCCCAACAGTTCTGATTCACTTTTTAATGACCAATGGCATTTACGTAACCTTGGTCAATCGGGAGGAACGGTAGGCGAAGACGCAAATGTTTATCCTGTTTGGAACCAGGACATGTCCGGAAACAGGGTGATTGTCAGTGTTGTTGATGACGGTCTCGACACAAGGCATGAAGATCTTTCTGCAAATATTTCTGTCACAGCAAGAGGACTAAATCTTTTAAACAGTACCATTTATCCAAACCATACTTATTCCAATAGTTTCCATGGAACTGCCGTAGGTGGTGTTATCGCAGCTCGAGGTGGGAATAGTGTTGGTGTCCGCGGTGCTGCCCCCTGTGCTAAGTTAGTTGGGGTGAACATATTAGAAAAATCTACAATTTATACATCAGATGAATACAGGGCAATGGTCAACGAAGCTTCTCGTGTTTCCATTTCTAATAATAGTTGGGGGTCGCCAGATGGGTATGGATGGCTTTGGCCTTCAAGTTCACTTTGGCAACAAGGTATCAACGAAGGCATCCGAACTGGAAAATCTGGAAAAGGTACTGTTTACGTTTGGGCAGCTGGGAATGGAGCCAACGGTGGTAGCATTACGGCACCAATCCTAGTTGATAACGCTAACTACGATGGTCAGGCAAATTTTTACGGAGTGATGGCTATTGGTGGAATTGGACAGAACGGAAAAAAAGCAGCCTATTCGGAATCAGGTGCTAACTTATGGGTTGTAGCACATACGCAAGGAAACAGTACTACAGCATACACCACTGCAATTACCACAACAGATGCCACGGGTACATCTGGAATTAATGCTGGTGGTACATCAGGTGATTATTCGTTTGCAAATTATACAAAAAAATTCAATGGAACTTCTTCAGCCACACCATTGGCCGCAGGTGTTATCTCTTTACTATTGGGTTCCTATCCAGAATTGACCTGGCGCGATGTACGTGAGTTAGTTGCCTATTCTGCTCGCAAAAACGATTCTACAGATACAGATTGGACAACCAATGCAGCAGGTTTGAATATCAATCATAAATACGGATTCGGAGTAGTCGATGCTACTAATCTACTCACTAGTGCTGGAACTTGGACTCCGATAACCAAAACGCAAATTATAGATACAAAACCGTTATTGTCACCAAATACACCTATTCCTGATAATGATCTAGTAACTGGCGCTACTATTAATTATAATGTAACATCAAGTATTACTTATATCGAATATGTGGATGTTGAGTTTACTTCCAATCATACATATTTTCCTGAATTGTTCATACGTATCACTTCACCAAGTGGTACATCAAGTTTTTTGACAGAGGCTCATGCTTGCGCAAATCCATATAGTGGTAATTTGTGTGCAACCGGCAATACTTCCATCGCATCTATGACAGGTTCCTCGACCTATCGATTTGGATTGGCCCGGAATTTGGGAGAAAATCCAAATGGAACTTGGACCATCAAAGTTTTTGATGCAAGCGCTACGGATACTGGATCAGTCAACTCTGTTCTACTAAGAATTTATGGAAGGTAACCAATGAATCAGAAAAACAAAACAATTCTTTTTATTTATATGGTGTTTGTAGGTTCAGGAACTTTCTTTTTTCCATTGGAGGCAGAACCGAAAGACCCGCCAAATTCGATTACATTTGTCGAAGGCGGAGTCATTAAAACATTTTATCGTAACCCCAATGTAGTAGCTGAATTTGTTGACCAAAAACAAACACAAGACACCCAACAAAACTTGCAGGGAAAAAAAGGAATTAAAACTGGTTGGAATGTTCGGCCAACAGGAAAAGAGTTGTTCCCTAAATCAACCAAGTCGGCAACAACAACAAAAGTCACTGAAGTTTATTCAACAGGCGTAGGTATGGGTCCGCACATTGTGTTACCCGGACTTTTAATAGTCACATTTTCTATAGACCAATCACAAGAAACTTTGGAACGAATTGCAAAAAAATATGGAGTACAAATCCAAAATCAATTTTCGCCTCGTTTAGTAAGTTTTCAAACAGATCCAGGATTTGTATCTTTGGAAAAAGCCAATGGAATTCTATCTGAACCAAATGTATTGGAAGCGTATCCAGATACGGCTGTTGAAAAAAGTTTGAAATAATCTTCGCATCACTAGAGTAATTTGGCTACATAGCTAGATAGAAATACATTAATTTCAAAATTTCTTGTTTTCTAACTGGTTTGGAAAGGTAAGAAGTGATTCCTGCTAAAAAACTTTTGCTAATATCATCTTTTTGCACATTCGCAGAAATAGCAATAATTGGAATGGAATCACTTGCACGTATCTGATTTGCTTGCTCTATTTTTCTGATTTCTCTAGTTGCTTCTAATCCATCCATTTCGGGCATTTGCATATCCATCAAAATAATATCGAATTTCTCAGATTTAAATTTTTCTAGTGCAGCTTTTCCATTGTAAGCAGTAATTATTTCAATTGGATATTTGCGAAAGAAAGTTTTGATAATAAAAACATTCTCATCTGAATCTTCTGCTAAAAGCACTTTGCATACTGGAAAATTTTCTGGTTCAGGTAGTTCTAAATTAAGCCAATGTTGGTGGATTCCTGAGATACGTTTGATAAAACCTTCATAGGGTATTTCAAAAATAAATTTGGAGCCTACAGAAACTTGACTGTGAACGTAAATATCTCCACCCATCAGTTGGATTAGCTTTTTCGTAATTGTTAAACCAAGACCAGTTCCGCCGTATTTCCTTGTCGTAGAACTATCAACTTGAGTAAAACTTTCGAAAATGGATGTTAGTTTTTCGGAAGGAATACCAATTCCAGTATCTTCGACTGAAATTTTTAAACTCTTTTTATTTTCGCTTAACGAACAGTTTACGGTGATTTTTCCTTTTTCCGTAAACTTCATTGCGTTGCCTAATAAATTAATTAGTACCTGTTGTAACCTAGTAGAATCTCCCGCAATACTTTCCGAAATTTCATCTTCCACATAGAATGTTATTTCTATACCTTTTGCTTTTGCTTTCATATAGAATAAAGAAACTGTTTCGCTCATTAGGTCTCTTAACGAAAAGTGGATATGTTCCATTTCCAATTTCCCGGATTCAATTCGAGATAAATCCAGAATGTCATTGATAATATTAAATAGAGCCTTTCCTGAGTTTCGAAGGACAGTAAGATATTCTTGTTGTTCTTCAGTTAACTCTGTTTCATTTAAAGTATCAGTCATACCAAGAATTGCATTGAGTGGAGTTCTGATTTCATGGCTCATTGAAGCTAAAAAATCAGTTTTTGCTTGTGAGGCTTTCTGTGCTTCTATTTCCCTTAGGTTTGCTAAGTTCATTTGTTCCCGTAAAAGTGTTTCACGAACTACTTGCTGTGAAACATCTGAAATTTGAATCATACAAAAGTGATTCGTTTCATCTTCAATGGAAATAGGGATGATATGTAAGTATTGATAAATTCTTTCGCCGGATTCTCTTTTTTTTTCATTATCATAAAGAGGAAATGGAAATGGATTTAGTGTATGAGTTAATATAGAGTATTGAGAATATTCCAAACATAATTCGATTGATTTATAAGTTCGTGTATTCCTGAGTTCAGGAAAAATTTTTAAAAAAGAAGAGTTTTCTAAATCTGACTCTTTACAGCCTGAGTTTTTAAGAAACCAGGTATTTACTAATACGATATTAAGGTTTTGATCTAGAATAAGAATTCCAATTCCAGATTTTTTAATAATTGTTAGTAAATGCTTTTCACTAAGAGTATTCACTACTTCAACTTTTCAATGAGTACTCTAGAAAGGTTTTTGATGCTTTCAAAATTAAGAATGAAAAATATGTATCCTTTGATATCTTTGCCGCTAAGTTTATAATCAATAAAAACCAAAAGTATTGAATTGTCTTTTTTTGGATTTCTTCTAAGTAGAAGGTCTTCATACTTTCCTTCAAAAAATTCAGGAATATGAGTTTCTATTTTATAATTCGACATTTTTGCTAAGTTTGATAAAATTGCATTTAGAATAATGTTGCCAATTTCACTCAATGCATCTTTTTCAAATTGTGAAACTTCATTGAGAGCAACATAGTCCTTCATCATCATTTTGACAATTTCCAAACTTGCGCTTTTATGAAATAATAGAAATGCAGATCCTTCTCCAATTCCACCAACAAACTTTTGTTCTATGGTGCATACGTCTTGCTCAGAGAGATATTCTATATTTTTGGCTTCTTCTGTGCTGATTAGTTTTAAACTTGGGACAGTGAGCAAAATTTCATCAGAAATCATCTCACTCATTAGTTTTGCGGCTCCACCCAAACTAATATTGAATAATTCACATAAGGAATCTCTTTCTATCTCGGTTAAAAAGTTCATAATTAGTCCAAATGTGGGATTATTTTTTCTGCAGTGACTGGTTTTTCTATAAAATCAATTCCAATTGCCTTTGCTCGATTCCTGATTGCATCCTGAATATTCGCAGTGATTAAAATGATTTTGGCAATTTTATAATTTTTTTTGAGTTCATCAGCTAAATCCAAACCAGATAATATCCCTGGCATATTTTGATCCAAGGTGAAAAAATCTATATCTTGGTTTTCAGACAATAATCCCTTAGCGTCATCGGCCGTACTTGCCTCTAAGATCTCCCATTCTGGGTATTTATCTAAAATAATTTTTCGGATCATTAAACGCGTAACAGTGCTATCGTCTACGATCAGTGCTTTTTTTTGTGACATATGTATTGCCTTAATTCCGAACTAGTTTATATATGAGATTGCACCTATTAATTGACGGAAAAAAAACCAACTCTCAGCCAATCATGCGACCTAAATATTTATTATTATTATTTTTATCCCTTTTTTGCCTCTGCAAGTCGAACCAAAAAATCTGCGAAGGAGAAAATTGCAGGAACGGAAAATTTCAGGTTCAGTATGAAAACGGTGATTATTTTGACGGAGATTTTTTTGAAGATGTCAAACATGGTTCGGGTATCTATAAGTATTCTAATGGCGATATTTTTGAAGGTGAATACCAATTTGGTTATAAGGAAGGAAAAGGTATTTATCGTTATGCGAATGGCGACCAATTCATAGGTGTCTATCAAAAAGGAAAACGTAATGGATTTGGGAAATATCGTTTTTCTGATGGTTTGATATTAGAGGGAAATTGGGAAAACAATGAGTTACAAGGTCAATCAAGAATTGTCAATGCAAAAGGAAGTTTGGTATTAGAGGGGATTTGGAAAAATAGTCGGTGGATAGGTATCACACCGACATCTGCCTCTTCAACCAATGCTGTCGAAATTTCTAACCCCGAGTGATTCGTAAATTTTCCGAGTCGCCTTTGATTTGTTAAGCGTATACATATGTATGCCAGCTACTTTGTGATCTAACAAATCTCGGACTTGTTCGGTTGCCCAATGTATACCCACATTCTCAGCATATTCATCATCTTCTGCTCGAGAAAGAGAGTTCAATAATTTTGCAGGGAAATTAGTTCCTAAGGATAACTCAGCCATTCTCGCCATTCCTTTTCTGGAAGTGACTGGCATAATTCCTGCGATGATGGGAACTTTGATACCTGCAATTTCACATCGTTCTACAAAATCATAAAAGTAGTTATTGTTGAAAAACATTTGAGTACAAATGTAATCAACACCTTGGTCTACTTTCCATTTCAAATATTCAATTTCTTTTAAACGATTAGGAGTAGAGGGATGTCCTTCTGGAAAACCAGCGACTCCAATCCCCATCTCTGGAAATTCTTTTTTAATAAACCCGACTAGTTCACCGGCGAATTCAAATCCATTTTCTGTTTTATGGAATTCCTTTTGGCCTTTGGGTGGGTCTCCACGAAGCGTCATAATGTTATGGATTCCACTTTTTTGATATCGTTTCAAAATTTCTCGAATTTCATCTTTTGTAGAGCCGACACAAGTAAGGTGACTAACGATCGTTAAACCTGTTTCTTCTTGTAGTTTGACTACTAAATCGTGAGTGAGGTCTCTCGTGGATCCCCCAGCACCATAGGTAACACTGACATAGGCTGGGTTCATTTGAGACAATTCCTGGATGTTTCGGAACAAATCCTCGGAAGCTTCGGCATTCTTTGGAGGAAAAAATTCGAAGCTGATGGTTGTTTGTTTTTTACCTAGGACCTGAGAAATATGCATAAAACCTATCCTCTAAAGAGGAATATTTTTCTCAAGTCCCTTGTTAGCCAAGAGCCAACCTTTTGAAGCTTTTGTTTTTACCGCCAACCAGAGTGAAAATTTAGGAAATAGGGCAGGAAGGATCACTATAGAGGCTCGTAAATAAGATGGAACCAAAACTTCCCCTGGGTTTTTTTTGATCGCATTGAGAATCGCATCTGCAACCTGAGAAGGCTCGATCACAGGGGTGAAAAGGGAAGGTTTGACACCGTTTATCATCCTCGTATTGACCATAGTTGGACATATCCAGCTAACGCCAATTTGAGTATCATAAAGTTCCATTTTTAATGCTTGGGAGAATCCAACCATAGCATGTTTGGTTGCAGAGTAAGTTACAGTTCCTTCTGTACCAAATTTACCAGCTATACTTGCCAAATTGATAATTGCTGCTTCTTTTTGTTCCCGCAAAATAGGAAGGGAAAGATAAACCAACTTCATTGGCGCGGCCACATTGATTTGAATGGCTTTGCTCCAAACGGAAAATTCTTTGCCTTCATAGTAGCCACTGGGTGCAATTCCCGCATTGTTGACTAGAATTTGGAAAGTAAGTTTTTTCTTTTGGATTTGTTTGATAAGAGATTCGATTTCTGACTCTTTAGAAAGGTCGCAAGCAAACCCATAAAATTTTCTTCCTAGTGATTCCACTTTGGTTTGGATTTCTTTTAAGATGGGTAGCTTGATATCTACGCCAATAATATCATTTCCTTCTTTGGCTAATCGTTCTGCTGTTAAAGCACCGATTCCCATACCACAGCCAGTGACAAGTATTGTATTTCCCGATAGTTTCATACTCTCAATCTAATACATTTTTTACTTTCGTCAATCGGAATCGAAGGAGAAATAGACGCATGGAATATAGATTGTTAAAATCAGAATTGGGTCATAGGCTTTCCACCGTTGCCTCAACCAACGAATGGATTCGTGATGTAAAAATTCCTTTTGGTTCATGGGTAATTGCTGATGAACAAACCGCTGGAAAAGGTCGCGGACAAAATGTATGGCAAACGTTAGGTGAAGATCCATTGATATTTTCTGGGAAAATTAGGTTATCTGCTGCGGAAATTTCCCTTCCTTTGTTATCCTTATTTGTTTCATCAGCTGTTTTAAAAACAATCTATCAATTTTTCCCTGAACGTGAACAAGATACAACTGTCAAATGGCCGAATGATATCTACCGCTCAGATAAAAAAGTAGCTGGGATTTTAGTACAGTCTGAATTTACGAATGGAATCTTCGATGTTGTCATTGGAATCGGTCTTAATTTTTTTGGAAAAAATATTCCTGAAACACTGAAAGACAAGGCCGCTTTTTTATGTGACCAACCACTGGAAGAAGGAGTTTTAGAAAGATTTGTTAATCAGTTGATTGTAGACATCAACCAAGCTGTAATTTCATTACTTGACCAAGGACAAATCTTAAAAGATTTAGTTTGGATCGAAGATCATTCTTTACTCAAACACAAGGTGATTGAAACTGAATGGCAATCTAGAATGGTACGCGGCCGTGTTTTGGGAATTGATGAATTAGGATTCCTTCTCATCATGACGGAAACCGGTGAAAAGATTGAGCTTATGGACACATCACCAAAATTTCGGATTATATAAATGTCAGAATCACCATTATTATTAGTCATCGACGTAGGAAATACAAACACCGTCTTTGGAGTTTTTCGTGAGGGAGAGGACACTCCTGACTTTCATAAAAGAACGGTAACACGTCGGGATCGAACATCCGATGAACTTGGATTGTTTTTGAAAGGGTTTTTAACACAAGAAAATGTAAAAGCAGATCGAGTGAAAATGGCTATTTATTCGAGTGTTGTTCCTTCTTTGAATCCAATCGTTGAGCGAATGTTAGAGGATTGGTTTAATGTAAATCCATTACGTGTTCATTATCAAATGAAACTCAATTTTGGAATTAGTTATCCGCGTCCCTTTGAGATTGGTGCCGATAGACTGGTAAACGCTGCTTACTGCGCAAAAACATATCCAGGAAAAAAAGCAATCCTTGTGGATTTGGGTACCGCTACCACTTTTTGTGTGATTAGTGAAAAACCAGAATATGTTGGTGGTGTGATTGCTCCTGGATTAAAAATATCTATGGATGCATTAACTCGAAACACAGCTCAACTTCCTCCCATTGTTTTTGGATCTCCTAGTCGCGTGTTAGGCGAATCTACGGTGGAATCTATCCAAGCTGGATTTTTCTTTGGTTGGATTGGACTTTTGAAAGAAATTGTAAGAGCGATTAAAGAAGAACATCCAGGGGATTATGTTGTTGTGGGAACTGGTGGCCTCGTCACTACGATTCATGCTTCGCATAACCAGGTTTTCGATGAAATTGATCCGATGATGACTTTGAAAGGGTTAAAAATTCTTGCGGATCTAAATTCCTAAAATTTTTTTACGATATGCCTCACCCATAAGTTCATACCCGATTTGATTGGGATGAATGGGATCAGAAGCTGGATACAAAGGAACTCCGCCAGTATATGATTCAAAAATAGATTCGATTTCTACAAAATCAACATTGGTTTTTGTAGCTTTTAAATTGCGAAGGATTTGGTTATTGGAACGAATGATTTCGCGAATAGAAGACATATTGGTAAGGGGTAGGGCTGTAAATAGAATTTTAGTATTTTGTGAAGATTGTAAAATAGAAATTAACTCTATAGATCTTGATTCAAATCCATTAGTTCCATAGACCATAGCATCGTTGGTTCCCAATTCAATGATCCAAAGGTCAGTTGGGATTTCATTCATCCTGTTTTGATTCTGTAGCCAATCTTCTGTTGTATAACCTGCAACGGAAATGTCTTTCACTGTGAACTCTTTTGGAAGTTTTGTTTTTAATCCAAAACCATCAGACCATTGGCCAAGAGAATCTCCAACAATTGTTATACGTCGTTCCAATGATACGCCTCCCAAAAGAGATAAATACTGGTTTGTTGATTTATCTGAATGATAACAACCTATACAAAAAAGAAAACCAAACAATGGAAACAAAATAGTTTTGTTGGAAATCCAATCTTTCATTTTTTTGTATATACAATTGTTTTGTAATGTAACCAGTGATTGCCGGGAACAGGAATTTCCCATTCTTCTCGATTCCATGCGGATTTTTTTAAAAAATCTTTGATCACATGATTGATGAGCTGGTCATCATAAAAAACAAAACTATCTCGCGTTTGAATGGTTTTAATGTACGCATCGGAAGGAATGTCTAGTTCTCCCGGAATGAATTCTAAAATATTCAAATCGGGTCTTTTTTTTCGTAAGTCAAAATACGGATCAGGAAGTGCCTGCAAATAAACAAATTTAGAATTTTTTAAACTCATTTCCAAATGTTGGAAGTGGGATTCAAGAATTTGTTTGGAATCAGTTTGAAACCAATGGATATGATTTGTATAAAGTAAACTGGAAAGAGATAATACAATTCCCAAAAATGCTAACTTCGAATTGAAACTTTTGGAGTCATATAGCAACGCCATCCCAAGAGACAGCGGGAACAAAATATGAAAAACATACCATCCTTCGGAAGAAGTATACAAGGAGAGAAGAACTGAAAAAATCCAAATCCAAAATAAGATCCATCTTTGGTGCAATGTTCTATATTCTTTATACGATCGATATGTCAAAAATGCTAACATTGATAGTTCTAGCGTAATCAACAACAAACGTAATTTAGAAAATCCAAATCCAAATGAAAAAACTTTTAGTTTGTCAATGAGTGTAAATGTTTGAAGTAAATTTCGTTTGCGCGTGAGTTGAGCACCAAATTGGATTTCAAACCAATCCCAGTTGGGATGGATATAATATAACCAACCTAAAATAGGTAGTATTCCCCCGAAAATAAAACAAGGTAGAGATTTGAACCCAAAGTTTCTATAAACTAAAAATAGAGTCACTAATCCAAAGGAAGCACCGATTGGATGTGATAACGAAGATAAGGAAAGTGCGAACCCAGCTAAAAAAGGGGACGAAAATTTCGTAAATCTTTTGTTAGTTGCAAACAGTAAACTTAGAATAAAGAAAAATGCAGTTAGGCCTTCCATTCTAGCCGCAGTACCAAAACGAAAAAGCAAAGGTTCCCACAATAAACTGGCCAAAGCGATTTGGCTGGCAAACTCCGAAATGGACTGCCTTCGCAATAGAAAATAAAAACCCAACCCGGTTAGGTAAACAATGAAGGCATTTGCAATGCGAACAGTTGTGATTGAATCAGGAAAAACAGAGAGAGTGAAGCCAGAGAAAAGAAAATATAAGGGAGGCATCCACAATGTCTTGGATTCCATACCGGGAATGAGACCGTTCAAAACATCGGTTTTTAAATGGCCTTCGTTTGCAAATGAAAGGGATGGTGAGAAAAACAAAACCTCATCGGGCCATACAACAGGGAAGAGATCCAGGTTGATCCAAACCTGGAAGAAAAATACTGCGGAGATTATGAAAAACGAGGCATAAGCCACGTGGATTTTATTTGGAAAGCGAGTTAACGGCTTCTTGTTCCGTTTCAAAAACTTCGAACAAGTCCAAAAGTTCCACTACATCGAACACCTTTTTGACAGGAGGAGTGATGCAACAGAGTTTTAACTTTCTGCCTTGTTTGTCCAATTCTCGAACCATCCCAACAAAGATGCGAATCCCAGAAGAAGAGATATAGGAGATAAGCTCTAGGTTGATGATGATATCACCCTCGCCGTTTTGCACGTCATCGGCCAATTTGGCCTCCACTTCATCCGAATGGGTAATGTCCAAACGACCATTAAGGTGAACGAGTGTGTGCTTTCCGATTTTTTTGGTCTTTATTTCCAAAGCGAGCCTACTTGGTGACTAGAATCTCTGAAAACACCAAAGGTTCAAGAAATTTTTACGCTGCTTGGTTTTTGTTTCGGTTAAAAAGTCGCGGATCTGTTCGTTCTTCGACCGGAATGTGCAATAATATTCTTTGCTTAGTGGAACGTGTGGATCTATGTCCCAAAAACTCTTGGATTTCCCAAACAGGAAAACCTTTTTTGAAAAGATCTAATGCGATCACATCACGAAGGAACGGAATATGTATTTCTCTTGAAATGAGGTTACTTGCATTCTTTAGAATTTTCTGAACGGTTCTTGTCCGTAACTTTCCATAACGACCTGGAAACAGATAATCAGTCGGTGAAAATTCTGATGAATAACGATAGAGTTCCAAAGCTAGGTTGGGTTCAAGAAAGATCTTCCTTCTTTGCAAACGACCACCGTTCTTTAATTTAAAGATGGTGCGTTCAGAGTTGAAGTCTGATACCTTAAGATGGATGAGCTCCGGGAGTGAAAGACCAGTGCAAACCAAAAACTTAATGATTAAGTAGTGGTGGTAATTCCGGTACCGGAGTCGCAACAACAGAGTTCGTATTTCTGATTGGTCAATCAAACGGTTGTCAAGCGTTGTCACATCAACTGTCAGAACTTGTGGGAGGAGGGCCGGTAATTTCAAATCTTTATTTAGCATATAATTTTCTCGCAGGAATGTATCAGTTATAACAATCCATGCAATCAAATTGTCACCAAACTGTGGTTTTGGATCGATTTTCCTAAGAAATAAATTTACTAGTTCATGTTTTCGCACCTTCCCATTTTCTGCTTGATTCATATTTTAAAAACGATCCTATCTTTGTGAGAAACGATAAAGGACAAACACGGAATGGACGCTTTGGAACTGAAAACGAATGACCCGGAACTCCAACTGACAAAGGAAGATTTACAAAAAGTTGAAGAACTTACAGGACAAATTAAACTCAATAGTCCGAATGATGTAGTATCTTATGGGGCCTCAGCCCAGGCCAAGGTATCTGAATTTGCCGACAAAGTTCTATCAGAAATTAAAACAAAGGATTCGGGCTATGCAGGCGAATTATTAAATAACCTGTTGTTTAAAATAAAAGACTTAAATTTGGATAGTTTTGCTGGTGAGGGAGGGACTTTATCTAAAATTCCGCTCATTGGTGGTCTTTTTGATGCTTCCAGGAAATTCCTGGCAAAATTTGAAGATTTACAATCGCAAATAGAAAAAATCGTAGATGAGTTACACACTGCACGCACGAACCTAACAAAAGACATAACATTGTTGCAGGCGTTATATGAGAAAAATTTGGAATATTTTAAAGAAATCCAAGTGTACATTGCTGCTGGTGACCAAAAGGTAAAAGAATTAAGAGACAAAATCCTACCCGAAATGTTAGAAAAGGCAAAAGCCCAAGGGGACACTTTGGCTTCACAACAGTACCAAGATATGGTGCAAATGGTAGATCGATTTGAGAAAAAAATTCATGATCTAAAACTCACTCGGATTCTTTCCTTACAAACTGGGCCACAAATCCGACTCATCCAAAACGGCAACCAGGTCCTTGTTGAAAAAATTCAAAGTTCCATTTTAAACACAATTCCACTTTGGAAAAATCAAATCGTGATCGCATTAGGTTTGTTACGTCAAAGAAAAGCTTTAGAGGCACAAAAAGAAGTTTCCAAAACAACAAACGATTTGATTCAAAAGAATGCCGAAATGTTAAAGACAGGAACAGTTGAAATTGCTAGAGAATCGGAAAAAGGAATCATTGAAATTGATACATTAAAATCTGTGAATCAAAAATTAATCGAAACCATTACTGAAACTTTGAAAATTCAAGAAGATGGACGTCAAAAACGAAAATCTGCAGAACAAGAAATGATCAAAATAGAATCTGAAATCAAACAAAAATTGTTGGAATCAAAATAGAATGTCAGAACTAGAGTTGGAACAAAATCAAGAAGAAAGGAAATGGGCAAGGCGTGCCCATCTTTCTACAATTTTAACTTATCCTATGGCATTATTGCCTTTTCCTTTTTTTATCTCTTCACTTGGTGCAATGGTTTATCCTTTTGTACTTTGGCTTTCTAGAAATAAGTCCTCATACTCCGCCAAACAATCGCTAGAGGCAATTTATTTACAGGCATTGTTATCTCTTGGATTTTTTGGATTTGGAGCTAAGTTTAGTGATGATCGAGTTTTGCTGGTGTTTTCTTATGTATTAATGGCATTCCTACATGTTGTTTTTTTGGGAATCGCCATTTATCGTACGACCATCGGAAAAGCGCATCATTATCCATTTAGTTTTTTCCCACTTCTTTTTTCTTCCAATCAAACAAAAGAGAATTGGAATGAACTTAAGAAAAAATTCGAAGACAAAGTAGAGTTTAGCGAATACAAATCGCAAATGGAAAAGTTGGATGAATTCCGAAGTAAAACCGAAAAAGAATCCAAATCTCTTACTGATCTAACCTTACAAGGTTTGTGTACAGAATATTTACATTCGCTTTCAGACCTACGTGTAAAACTTGCAGAAGATCCACTTTCGTATCGAAAAGCAAAACAATTTTTAAATTACTTCCCTGAGACTGTTTCTAAAATTTTAAACCAATACAATCAGTTGAATTCAGAAGTTAATTCAGCAGAATCTGAAAAAAGAAAAACAGAATTAAACTCGTTGCTGAGCGAAGTCATTAAAACGACAGAACAGGTTAGAAATAAATTGAAAGCAGATGAAACCCTAAATTTAGATGTTGAGATCACCGCAATGAAGAAAAACATCGAATTTGGTGGGTATTGATGCAATCTGAATTACTTGATAGATCATATCATTTTTTAAACTTTCTTCCAAATGTTGCTGATTTTTTGGTTCAAAAACATAAAGAATCAGGACTTAAAGTAGATGAAAAGGGTCTGTACAATCTCGTCACTGAAGCAGATTTAAAAGCAGAGTCGATGATTCTGGATGAAATTCAAAAAAACTTTCCCCTCGATGGAATTTTATCCGAAGAACGTGGAACGATTGATGGTAAGTCGGGTTATACTTGGGTTGTGGATCCATTGGATGGAACTACAAATTATACTCATGGTTTGCCTTTGTATGGAGTTTCCGTTGGGGTCGTAGAAACAGAAACAATGACACCCCTGATTGGAATGGTTTTTTTTCCTGAGTTAAATACTTATTATCATGCAATCAAAGGCCAAGGAGCATTCAGAGAAAAAACTCCTATCCAAGTTTCCAAAACAAGTTCACTGAAAGACTCTCTTTTTGTAACAGGATTTCCTTACGATAGAAATTTATCTTTAGATACGCTTATGCAATACTATAAATCTATTTTGCAAAAATCCCGTGGAATTCGCAGAACAGGTGCAGCAACTCTCGATTTATGTTGGTTAGCCGAAGGAAAATTTGAGGGTTATTATGAACTTGGATTAAAACCTTGGGACATGGCTGCTGCTGGCTTGATTGTCTTGGAAGCAAAAGGAAAAATCACGTCAATGGATGGAAATGATTTTTCAATTTTGATTCCGAGTTTACTTGCAACTAATGGTTTTGTGCATGAATATTTGTTAGCTGAATTTGAAGGACAAATCAACCGAGTAGTATATTAACCATTTGATTTAGTTTTTTACGGATCGCATCTTTACTAAAATTTTTCAGAACATACTCTCTGCCATTCCGACCCAGTCGGGTGGCAATTTCTCGGTTTTCCAATAGAAAATCCAAAGTCCTTTGGAAAGAAAGAGAATCTGAATAATACAATCCTCCTTGGCTTCTTAAACAATGGCCTCGCATTACGGATGAATTGGCGTTGACCAAAACTGGTTTTTTCTGAATCCAAGCTTCCATAATAGAAATTGAAAAACTTTCAAAAGCAGATGGGTTTAACAAAAGAAATGATTTTTGAATTTCAGAAATTTTTTCCTCTTCACTTACAAAACCAGTAAAATTAATTAATGGATTTTTTGGAATTTCCAATGATGAAACGGAGCCCAAACATTTTAAACTGATGTCTTTCCGATGAGAATATAATTGCCAATTTTCAAAATATTGAAAAAGTTCAGGATATCCTTTTGCCGGTTCAATTCGGCCTATGGTAATCAATTGATTCGATTTTGAAATTGTGAATTTCTCCGGAACAAAATGATCAACAAGATAAGTTCCAATTAAAAAATAAGAACTAACTTTTTGTTTTGTATAACTTTCGTAAACGGACATTTCTTCAGGAGCGTTAAAACTATATATAAAATTATTTGAATATACTTTTTTATACATGGGAAGTCGAAATGGAGGTTCATCATGAAAGGTTGGAACTATGACAAAAGGTATTTTCAAATTTGGAATGCTTGCCACAACAGGATAATAAAGGTATCCAATTAAAATCGCTAAATCATAAGAATTTTGTTCTTTTGTTATGTAATTAATTAAGTCAGGGCAATAAGGTCCCTGTTCTTTTAGAAATTCCCATTGTTCTTTTTCTGAAACTGATTCACCTTTTTCCAAACATTGGTTTAAGATGTGATTCATTTTAGTCATGTTTCTTGTTTGAGTCACAGGAAATCTTAAAACGCGAATTGAATTTTCTATTCTATCACCTTTCGGAAATTCATTTTTCCAACTTACATAATCCTTTGCAGAAGATGTACAAACAGTAACGTCATTTGATTCAGATAAAATTGACGCATAATCGTAAGCTAATTTCTCTGCACCGCCAGATGCATTTTGTAAAAATCGTGCTGTGATGATTAATATTTTTGCCAATTTTAATTTCTCACTACTTCGAGAATGGGGAGAATGCTCGTAGATTGTAAATAATCATCTAACCTGATATTCTGGGCCCCAATGACGGAATTACGGAATTCCGAATTTTTAAAAACAGAATCAACTAAAAGAACAAGGGAATCAAAGTCTTTAGAATTAAAAAGAATACCAGAATGATTTAGCGTTTCAGGAATTGCTCCTGCTGCAAATGCAACAACAGGCAAATGAAAATACATTGCTTCCATAAGCGGAACACAAAATCCTTCATGTTCACTCATTGACAAAAACATGTTACTTTCTGAATAAATTTTCTTTAACATAGTTTCATCTACATAAGAAATGATTTTTACTTCTTCTGAAAGATCCAAATGATGAATCATAAAATTCAATTCATCCAAGTATGACTGTTGGTTTGGATTACAAAAACCGAGCATTCTCATAGAAAATTGATTTCCCATTTTGGATTTCCAAGTTCTTGCAAAACGAATCAAATCATCTTGACGTTTGTTGGGGGCGATACGACCGACAAACAAAAACGAAGGTTTGGCAAATGATTTAAGTTTTAAATCTCTTGGAACATCCTTCCATTTTTGAAAGTTCAAATGTAGTGGAAGTAATCTTGCGTTTTTAAATCCAATTTCCTGGAGTTCAGCCAAGTTGAAATTTGAAACTGCAAATGAATGATGGAAGATATCACGGATCATTTCTAAGTCTTCTCTACCCTTGCGTAGCAAATAAGAAAATTTGAGATCATAACCTGTAAAAAAATCTTCGGGAGTTACATTATGATAAATTAAAATTTTTTGATTTGGGAATTTTAAGATAAATTCTAATGCTTCACTATGAATGGAATGGTGGTAAACCAAAACATCATCTGGTTTGATTGCAGCCTTTGTAAGTTTTTCGGCATATTTGCGGTCATGTGAAAATACGTTTTCAGCAAATATTTTTCCAATGTATCCTTCTTTGGACAGTAACCGTTTAATTTCCAACATTTCTTGGGAAATTGCATCACCTAATTGGAATCCTGCGGAAAATTGATGGATGTTCATTGGATACCCGATTTAAGAATGTTCGCAATCACTTCTTGGAATGGAAATTGATTATAAAATTTTAATGTTTGGTATTGATTGTTTAACAAAGAATTTGACTTTTCTGTTTGATACAAATTTTCCTTCATCAGTCTTACGAGTAACGGGTAATTTTTTGTTTGAAATAGAAAACCAGCTCCTCTCATTGTTCCGGGAATGGCACCGGCAGAGTATGCAAATACAGGAATCCCGCAACCGAATGCTTCAAGGATGGGTAAACAAAAACCTTCATGTTCACTCATTGAGACAAATGCAGCAGATTGTTTTAGAATTGAAATCACTTCCGAGTCGGTTTTCCCTGTTAAAAAAAGAACTTTTTCTTCTAAGTGTTTTCTTTGCACAAGTTCTGTTAACTTTTCATAGTATCCATCAAAAGCTCCAATTATGGAACCTATGCACAAACACTGAGCATCTGGAAAGTCCCTGACCCATTCAGAAAAAAGTTCGATCAAATCTTCCCATTTTTTTTGGGGAGAATAACGACCCACAAAAACCAACGAGTGGTTTTTTGAATCAGCATCTTGTATTGAATTTGTTTCGTAAGATTTGCAAATAGGTATGATATAAGGATTTCGAAACTGGTATCCAGAGATTGTTTGGAAATTATATTCCGAGTCACACCAAATAGAATCACAAAAAATAGATAAACTTGCAATTTCTAAATATGAAAGTGATTCAAACTTTTCCATAGCCCAATGAATATCTGATGTTGTAGTATCTTTATAAAAACTAGCGGGAGTTATGTTGTGAAATCTGAGTATTTTACGACCAGGGAGGTTTTGGAAAAGCTGGTATGGGTAACCTGAGCCACCATAATGTAAAATATGAATATCCTCAGCGGATGTTGGATGGTCAAAAGAATTAACAAAATGAAACTGGCTACTTAATGATTTACCTTTTCTTGGTAATCTGGTAATGAAATGTGATTTGAATCCAAGTGAAACAAACACTTCTGCAAGTCCAATTGCATCATTTCCGACTCCATCCGAATCCTTTAGTTCATCTAAATGTTGAAAAACATTCATTTTTCAAATTTTGTGTATTTGTATACTTTTGTATCTTCCGTCGTAGAAAGATCTCGAACTTGATTGAAACCGAGAGTCTCTAAATAACTCGGCAAACACTCTAAGTCAATTTCTGAAACCTGAAGATCTCGGAACGGGCGATTGGTGTCACTTGGTTTTGTTGAAACGGAAAAATACAAATTGTTACCATTTATCATGGAATTTGAAATTTCAGCAAATATCCTTTCAATCCAGAATGATGGAAAACGATTGAGTGGTAGGTAAACCAATATGTCAGTGGGTTTTTTGAGTATTTGGTTTAGTGGGAAAAGTTTTTTTTCCAACTGAACGGTTGCAGTAATTTTACTTTGTATGAATTGAAATTCATTTTCAAAAGAAGTTATACATTGGAAAGGAACTTTTAAAATCGAAAGTTGTTTTAAAATATCTCCCCATTCGGGAAATAAAACGGTTATTGCCTTTGTCTTTGAAATATCTTCCAAAGCAATTTTCCATGTTGGGTTAGAACCTGAATCTATAAAATATGAATTAGCCGCCCAACCAAAGTTAGGCAACTCGTCAGAATGATTGTTTAATAGGTGATCACGGTAAAAACCATCAAAACGGTTTTCTATTTGTTCAATTCGTTTGCTCAAACGAACTAGTTCATGTAGAACCGAAAAGAATGCACGAATTCGATTCTCAGATAATTTTTTGTCGATGAGTCCATAAACAGAAATTAGGCGATTAACAATATACTTAATTGGTCCTTTGATGAACCAAAATTTGGGATTTGAAAATTTGGGACTTGAAATTCCTTTTTCGAATAGATGTGCAGTACCAGCTGGATCAAATTTACGAAACCCTTGTGGAGATTCTGGTTTATAACTGATCTTTGTGAGTTCTTGCCAATTAGGAATTTGTCCTGGATCGAGAGGGATTTTAGATTCGATTTTCTGGACCAATTCGGATACATTCAACTGTGGGTCTCTTACTTCGACAAAGGGGGATGGATTGAATTTCTTTTTGTCTTCCACAGTTTTCTTTCTTTTGTTGAGAGGATTTGAAAAATTGGAAGAATGGCAACTAAATCTTAGAGCCGAATCGGAAATTTCCCTTTTCTATGAAAAAAAAACAAACTTTAGTCACCGGAGCCAGTGGATTTGTCGGAAGTTATCTCATTCCCGCTCTAGAATCGCTTGGTGAATACCAAATCCATTGTTTTCAAGGTGACATTCGTGACCGAGAGGTAGTGGCAAAAAATTTGGAAGTGGTCCAACCAGACATCCTCATCCATTTGGCAGCCCAAGCTTTTGTTCCGATAGCCATTGAAAATCCTTGGGAAACCGAAGAAATCAATGTGGGCGGAACTCTAAATTTAATCGAATTTTTACATCGAATGCAAAGGCCTTGCAAAATGTTGTACGTTTCTTCAGCAGATGTTTATGGGAAACAAAACTTATCTCTTCTCCCATTAAAGGAATCACTTTTGCCCAATCCTGTGAATCCTTATGCGGGAAGTAAATTGGCTGCTGAATCCTATTGTCGCCAATACGCGGCATATAGCCCTTTTGTTTCCATTGTCATTGCTCGCCCTTTCAATCATATTGGAATTGGCCAACGTAAGGAGTTTGTGATTCCTAATTTTTGTTCTCAAATCATTGAAGCCAAACATTTAGGAAAACCAACAATTGCTGTTGGTGATTTAGCTCCAACTCGAGATTTTTCCCATGTGGAAGATATTATCAATGGCTATTTGACATTAATTGAAAAAGGGGAATCCGGCGAAATTTACAATATTTGTTCTGGAGAAGAACGAAGTATTCAATATATGGTAGAAGAGTTAGTAAAAATTTCAGGACATGATATCAAATTTGAAGTAGATGCTGGACGCGTAAGAGCCTCTGAAACATCCAAGGTGTATGGAGATAATTCTAAATTAAAAGCGCTTGGTTGGAAAAACAAACATAGCTTAAGCGAAACTCTTCGTCAAATTTACAATCACTTAGAATCGGAATTTTTGAAATCTAAACAAACGGATTGAACTTCTTTCCAAGTTTTATCTGAAACAATTTTTTTGATTGTACCTTTTTTACCGGATTGAATCAATTTTTCCAATGTTTTCATTCTTTCTTCTGTCGCAGGATGTGTACTTAGAAAATCTGTAAGAGATTTTGTAACGACCTGATCTTCTTTTGCGTTTGCATCTTTAGGATTTTTTTCTGATTTAGTCATCTCTTTTTCTAGTTCTAACATCCGATGAAAGAAAGTGAGGAGGCCAGAAGGGGAAAGATTTTGATTTTTGAGATATTCAATGGAAGTAATATCCGCTTCTGTTTCAAAATCTCTTGAAAATTTTAGAACAAGGATCGTTGAGCCAAGTTCTGTAAAAGTCTCAAGAAATTCCATATTACCTAAACCTGGTCCAACGACTAATGAAATAGCTAGAGACGTTCCGCCAGCTTTCACAAGATTTCTCATATGGTGTCTTTTTTCCACATGAGCCACTTCATGTGCCAAAACTCCTATGACTTCTTCTTGCGATTTAGCATCGTTTAACAAACCAGAAAAAAAATAAATTCTTCCATTGGAAAGAGCAAAGGCATTGGGAATGGTTGATCCAATCACCGAAACTTTGAACTCGTGGGAACTATTTTTGGGAACGATTTTTTTTAAAGCTTCAGCAAAGAACTTGTCTGTTGCTTTCGTATTACATTCTTGAAATTGAGCATCCATCCTCGCTTGGACCGATTCTCCCAGAGACTTGTCCATTGAAACCGGGATAAAGTTGATCACCAAATCCAAACCTTTAAAATAGAAAAAACCGATCAAAGTTACAATCGCAATGGATAGAATTCCAAGGACAAGAGGGTTCATTTCTCTGATGGAATAAAAAAAAGCATGAGCGTGACTTTGGTTTTTCTTTGATTGAATCCAAAGTGATTCTAATTTTTTTGCGTCCCCTTTAGTACAAAGAATTTCCAAAACAGGACTTTCTCTGGCTTCATCGGGGAGTAATACCAACTTACAACCTTTATGCGTCAGTGAAATTTCAGTGAATTGAGAAAGGTTTAGCTTATGTGCTGTGTCTGCAGATGAAAAATCGATGGTTTGGCCGTGAATCAGAACAGTCCCTTCTTCAGGGACTGCTGATACTCCGTTAAAATACCGGGACGTAAATGTTTGGTTTTGAAACAATGTTTATGAAAGGAAGCCTTCCAAAGCTTCAGCTAGTGCTTCCAATCCCTCCGCAGTCGCATTGGCAGTTGTATCCGTCTGAGCTGAGATAGTAGAAAAATCAACCTCTGCCTCTAAACTAATCGACTCTAAGAATAGTTTGGTCAAACGAACTACAGCCCATGCAAATCCAATCCCTAAGGTAAATATGATGATTAAATAAGCGATGATAAAATTTCCAAAAATCTTTCCACCAGTGATATCAGATCGGAAATTTTTTCCCTGAAAGCTGGTCCTGTTCCAAATGTAGTTCTGGATGTCTGCTAAAAACCAAGAATAGTAAATTCCTAAGGTCACAATACTCAGAAGAAATCCCTTTAAATATAAGAAAAAGATTTCCTTTCCTTCTGCCGAAAATCCAAAGTTTGTATTTCCATATCTAGTTTTGCTTTGGATGTAAGCTTCTTTTTCTGCAAAAAACCATGGATAATAAATACCTAACGTAACAATTGTTAGAAGAATTCCTTTTCCATAAAGTTTAGCCACTTCCAAGATTTTACCATCAAAACCAAATCGTAAATTACGGTAACCTGTTCGAGATGTTAAATACCTCCTTCCTCCCACCACAATGATTGGGACAAGTGCAAGAAAAACACCAAGTGTCAGAAGATATCCTACAATCATTCCGAAATATGGGATGGGAATATAAGCAAGAATGGTTTGGATGATATAAATTCCAATGTAAAGAACGATGAAAATTCCCAATGCCTTGAGGAAACCAATGAATCTTTCTTTTCCTGTTCCGTGAAAGGAAAAACGTTCTCCTGCCCATTCTAAATTCTCAGCCATAAATTTTTGTACATTGGTTCTGGCCCAAAAGCTATAGATCCCCAAAGTTACAACGGTCAGAAACATGTTCTTCAGTAAAATTCCGAAAAGCTGTCCTCCCGTAGCGTGGTATTGTAGTCTTGTATTGTTCATTGGTGTCCCCAAAGGTTTAGTGGGGAGAGTTTAAAAAGAGTAAACAATTGGGTAAAGAAAAATATTTCCTATCCATTAGAAATACAATTCGTACCATTGAACCCAATTCATGACTTTTTTAGGAATCACCGAACTTGTGTAGCATTAGCCAAGTCTATTTTTACAGAATGCGAACTCTTCTTACCTTTTTCTTTTTTGGTGCCATAATCGCATCAGAAAGTTTTGCAGATTCGAGACAAGAATTGCCTCCGACTCTTGGAGATTTGAAAGGCCAAGACAAATCAGTAAGGCAACCTCCTGATCGTAAAGACAAAAAGGGATGTTGTAAAATCAAATATCCAGCAGGTGGGTATGATTTCTTTCTTGCGACTGAGGATGATTGTCGTGCAAGTTTATACTTTGACAGATTCTTAGGAGAGAATAATACTCTATGCTTTCGTTGGGAAGGGGATTAGAATTTGTCAATCTTATGGGCGTTAGAGAACAAGTATTACAGACATTAGTAAAAATTTTTCCATCTTATGATGCGTCCCTTGCGATTGCTGGTGGCGGTTGTAAGGCGTTTTATGCTTTGGGTGTTGGAAAAACCCTTCGAGAGTGGGGAGTCCGATTTACAGAAGTATCCGGTGTGTCTGCAGGTGCTGCTATGGCCTTGTGTATTCTTTCCCAGACAGAAGAACAGTCTGTAGAATACTTTGAAGAAATCACAAAACGAAATTCAAGGAATTTCCATTTTTCAAACCTTTTGAGAGGAGAGTCTACCTTCCCTCATGAGGACATGTACCGCAGAACCATTCGGTTTGGGATGAAGTTTGATAAGGTTTTAGAATCAGGCTCAAAAGTATGGATTCATTCGGTGAAGGCTCACCCAAAGGAAGATTCTTTAAAGAATAAATTCCGTTTGGCACGTTTGATTTCAGAAACGGGAAGAGCTTTTATCTTAGATGATCGGGACCGATCGGAAGGAATTCCTGCGAATCGCACTGCGGAGATGATTAAAAAATGGAATATGGTCGATGTCGACTTTACTGAAAAAGACTTTGTAAACCCAGAAACCATAGAACAGTTTATTATGAATTCTTCTTCTATTCCTCCTATTGTTGACTTTCAATCGGTGGATGATGAGTATTATTTGGATGGGGGGCTAACGAATAATATGGTCATTGAAACTTTTTCGCCTAACGCAAAGATTATTGGTATCCACTATGAACCAAATACGATTGTCGGAAAAGATCCAGAACTATTGGCTAAATCTTATTTAATTACTCCCTCTAAACCTTTGCCAATCACTTCCTTTGATTACACCAACCCAAAAGGTGTCAGAGAAACATTCGAATTAGGAAAGGCGGATGCTTTGGCTCAAAAAAGTGCAATCATCGATTATCTGAGATAAATTTGAAGAGCCTCTAAACCACGTTGTAATGTTTCTTCATCGGAAATCAAACTTACGATAAGAAAGCAGCGGTTATGCGAAAGTCCGTACCAGGAACCTGGGTGAAAAAAAACATTAATTTTTGACAAAATCTCTAAAACAAAATCCTCATCCTTCTTTTCTAAATCAAATTCAAATAGAAAATACCAACCAGCTTCAAATCCTGGAGTATTTAAAATTTTCGGACAATCTTCAACAAAAGAAATACATCGGTTTAAGTTTCGCATAATTCTTGTTCGGATACGATTCTGAACCATCGTTTTCCAGGGAATTAGTTCCGGTATGGCAAGTTGTACCGGCGAATTGACTGAAAGGTAAGTATCGGCGATGAAACCTAAATTTTTATAAATTTGGGAACGATAGGGTTCAGGACTTTTGATTAGGATCCACCCAAGTTTGAGTCCAGGGAGTGCTAACATTTTGGAAAGGCCATTACAAACAAGAAGTGGGAAATTTGGTGTGATTGGAATTTGGTGAGGTTCCCCTGAAAATTCATAACCGACAAAGACTTCATCAACTATAATTGGAATTTGGATTCCCAATTCCTCCCAATCTTTCCAAAATTTTTCCGTTGTCCGAGAGCCTGTGGGGTTTGCGGGACTCACAAGGACTATGAGTTTAGTTTTCGTACTTATACAATTTGCTATACTTTCTACTGAATAAGCCCAAGTTCCTGTTTCCATTTCTTCTTTTAGTGGGTAGTGTACTTCCTTCAGATTTTCAAGACCAACTAAAAAGCTAAACAACGGATAACCAGGATTTGGTGTAAGAATTTCATCTCCAGGATTTGTAAAAAGTTTGAAACAATAGGAATATGCTTCGGAAGTACTTGCCGTAAGAATTAAATCTGATGGTGTGATTGGGATACCACGTTTTTCATATTCCGTGACAATGGATCTCCTTGTTGATTCTAAACCTTCAGCAATTGGTTCGTATTCGCTGATATCTAAATTGGAAAATATATGAGATAAAGCTGAAGGAGGGAATTCCAATCCTAATTTTGTAGGATTGGAATTTGTAAGGTCAAGAATCTCAATTCCAGAACTTTCAAGATTTTGTTTTGTTTGATAAATTTGGTTTTCTTGGTCCAAGTCACCTAACAAATGAAATCGATTTGAAAATGAAAATTGAGATTCTCTCAAATTTATGCTGCTTGGTGTAAAAATTTTGCAATTTTACGAACGAGAAATCTTGGAGAGATGCGAACTGACTGAGCCAAAAGAAAGTTTGCGAAACCTGGGATTTTGATTACTTTTTTACTAAATAAAGCATCAAGTCCTATATCCACCACTTCTCTTGATTTCATAATGAGAAAGGAAGATTTTACTAAATTAATTTTAGTCATATTCGCTCTTTCAAAAAATTCAGTTTGTGTTGGTCCAGGGCAAAAACAAGTCACTGTGATACCGTAATCTCTCACTTCTTCGGCAAGTCCTTCACTGAGTGAAAGAACATAAGCCTTAGATGCATAGTAATTTGACATTAATGGACCTGGTTGGTAAGCCGCAGTCGAAGCAACATTGAGAATGTACCCTTCTTTTGCTGCTACCATATCTTGAAGAAATAAATGACAGAGTTCTGCAAGTGTTGTCACATTCAATTGGATCAATTGGGATTCACTTTCAAAGGAATTTTTATGGAACTCACCATTGAGACCAAAACCTGCATTGTTCACCAAACAATGAATCGATATCTTTAGCTTTTTTACCGCTTTGTATAAAACTTCCGCTGATTTTGGTTTTGCCAAATCTTGGCTAATGACAACACTTTGTAGGCCAAATTTGTTTTTAATTTCTGTGGCCAATGCTTTTAATCGATCGGCACTCCTTGCAACTAAAACGGGAGTGTAACCCTTTTCTGCCAAAGCCAAAGCAAAATCCTTTCCAAGTCCAGTGGAAGCACCTGTAATTAACGCGTATTTCATAGAGGGAAATTTATGACTCTATGCGAAAGTTGGCAATTCGAAACTAAATAGTTTTGGAAATTTTGAACGCCCGGTCAATATTAGTTTTATGAGCCAACCTCTTACCCATCCGCTTCATACCATCCAAAAAGAAAGAGCCATTATCTTTATCCTAGCAGCCCTCCAATTTTTACACATCCTGGATTTTGTCATCATGATGCCTCTCGGACCAGTTTTTATGGAGAGTTTCAAAATTGATTCGGCAGCATTTGGTTTGCTTGTTTCTTCTTATTCCATTAGCGCAGGAGTTTTTGGACTGATTGGAGCCTTATTTTTAGATTCTTATGATCGTAAAATGAGCCTTCTTGTTTTGTTTTTTGGGTTTTCTTTTGGAACCTTGTTGTGTGCTTTTGCTCCTAATTACGGATTTCTACTGTTTGCAAGGGTTGTCGCAGGTGGATTCGGTGGAATGATTGGAGCCACGGTTCTTTCTATTATTGGAGATATCATCCCTGTTTTTAGGAGAGGGACAGCCACTGGCGTTGTGATGAGTTCTTTTTCAGTAGCTTCTGTGATTGGAATTCCGATTGGTTTATCTTTGGCGAATCAATATGGATGGCATTTCCCTTTTCTTTCTTTGGCAATTGCCGGATTTTTAATTTTGCCTGTTGGTTACAAAGTGTTACCATCCATTCGTTATCATTTGGATTCAGATGTTCATCCAAAACAATCACAGTTAAAATCCTTAAAACAAGTAATCACTAAAAAAGATCATTTTGCTCCCTTTATTTTTATGGTGTTTTTAATGTTTGGTGGATTTACAGTTATCCCTTTCCTTAGTCCATTCTTAGTTTCTAACGTTGGTTTAGCGGTGAGTGAACTTCCATATATTTATTTTTTTGGTGGACTTTTTACTTTTTTTACAAGCCGACTTATCGGAAAACTCTCAGACAGATATGGAAAACTAAAAATTTACCAACTCATTTCAATCATCGCAGTTATACCCATAGTGATTGTTGTATCTCTAACAAAAACTTCATTGCCTGTCGTGCTTACAGTCACAACTTTATTTATGATTTTGGTTTCTGGACGAATGGTTCCTGCATTTGCTATGATCACTTCGGCAGTAGAACCAAGAATTCGTGGAAGTTTTATGTCCGTGAATTCGGCCATCCAACAGATTTCTTCTGGAGCTGCTTCGTATGTAGCAGGACTCATTTTAGTGCAATCGGCAGATAACCAATTATTGAATTATGAACTAGTGGGTATGATTTCGGTATTTAGTTTGTTGTTTAGTGTTTATTTAGCTAAAAAAATAAAAATTGCTGGGTAATTTTAGTTAATTATAGATTAAACTAGCGAAGGTTAGTTTGATCTATAATTCTAATTTTCCGGTGTTAAGGAAATCGATAATCATTTGTTTTTGAGATGAGGTGATCATTTTTCGTTCTAACAATTGGTTTAAAATTTCAGAAGCAGTTCCAATTTCCATTCCGGCCATTTCAGAAAATATAAATTGAAAATTTTTATCAATTCTATGTTCCCCAATGAAATTGATTAGTTTTTCGGTGGTTTCTAAAATCAATTGTTGTCTTTCAATCAGGCCTTCCATTGTGGAAAGGATGATTGAAACTTCAGGATCATCGACAAATAATTGCATCATGTGTCCATAGATTTTTGGCGATTGTAATGGCAATTCGTAGATGGAATCACCCAAAGCATTGTATAAGGTTTTTTCTTCCTCAAAATCCAAACCAGTATATTTGTTAAGGTTGGATACGATTTCGGATGGTAAAATCACAATAAATTGGCAGGCATATTCGGGTTCTTTCAAATACCGAACGAAATACTGAATTAAATCACAGATTCTTAAATAACTAACAAATGTCCAATATTTGAAACTTCGAATATCAAACATATGTTTAACAGATTTTTCTCTCTTGATGGATTCGCGAATGTTCATATAATTTTCAAAATCACATTTAAAAAGATAACTTAAAGTGTGGTTTGAAAATGATTCTATGATTTCACGAACAAGAGTCGGTTCACCGATATATAAAAAATAAGAAATTAATTCTAAATTGTCTTTTGAAATCCAAATGAACTTTTCGAGAGTTTTTGCGGGAATTTGTGAAAAAGCAGAAAACCCAATTTTAAAAGTGACTCTGTCTTGTAAAAATGCTTCTAGTTTATTTTTCGCAATACAATCTTCATCTACGTCTTGTTTAGCGAATGAATGCCTGCAACTCGGAGGGCAGGCTTCATATAAAGATGTACCTAGAAAACATTTTGGCATAAATTACTGTAATAATTCTCCACAGTCTCTCATTTCGGGAGCATAGGGATTTTTAACTTCTCTTCCCGTCATTAACCAAGATTTATCTACCATAGGACAGTAAAAACGATTGTACTGAGATTGATTTGGAACTTCTGTTTTCAATTGGATCAATATTTCCTGAATTTTAGAAATTTTTTCATAACTAGAATCTAAATCGGCACCTGAAACTGGTAGGATTGGGCGCAAACCTTCTGCCCAAGACTTTAATTTTGGATGCCCACTGGCCACCATCGCATCCAATGTTTCTGAAAATATTTTCCAATTCGGCTTAGGATTGTCTTTTAGATACTCTTCGAGAAGGATTTGGTTCTCTGCGAGGAGTTTTGCCGCTAAGTTTTGGTGGGCAGTTTCAAAAGGAACGACCTCTTCCTTGCAAGAAAGGGCCAAAATGGCTAAAACGATGAGTGAAATCCGAAATACATTCATATTTTGATTCTTTTTTCCTAAGTTGGAATTGGAATTCAAATTTTAGTTTCGAGTTTGTTTGAGGAGATTGCTTTTTTCTCGACAAAGCCGGTTTTTCAAGCATGATGACAGAAAAGTTCACGAAGGTGTAATTCCATTATGATTATTGTAGAAGGCATTGGCCACGTCAGTATCCCCGTCTCCCAACTCGACACCTCTATCGATTTTTACAGGGACATTTTTGACTTCGAAGTGGAGACAAAGAAGGCTACTGAGGCAATTCTTTCTCTGGATTCCTTTCGCATCCGATTGGTGAAGGCAGAAGTATCTGACAGATCCCTTCCTCTCCTAAGTTTTGTGATGGATGTGGATGATTTCACTGAAGCCATCAGTGAACTTGAGGAAAAGAATGTGAAGATCATCAAAGGACCAGAAGGTACAGACTCTGGAGAGAGCCTAACTTTTGCAGATCCAAGCCAAAATTTAATCGAGATTTTCTACTCCAACTAAATCCTGTTGATTTTTTAAAATTCTTACTTACGATCCTCTTGGTATGTCGGCAACGAACCAAGAGGGTGGGAATGAAACAGACCTACTCACCGATTTCAAAAAAGGTTATGTATACTTTCTGACTGGGTTTCAGAGCTTAGTTGGTAGTTTTCTTCAATTTCTAAGCTCAGGGCTTACTGAGACTAACAAAAGAGAAATTCTTTCCTTTCGCAAAAACCTCGACCAAGAGTTAGACAAATCACAAAAGAAAATCAAAGAAATCATCTTTAACTTAGATGAAAAACATATGTATGCTCAAGTGAGAAAGGAATACTCCCGTTATTTCTCAAGCCAACTTGATGAATCAAGTCGTTATGATTTTATCCAATTCCATTTAATTTTTGAAATGTTACGTTACTTCTATATTGAAAGCTACGAAGGCTGGATTTTATTACGCGATGTTGTGACCAATACTAAGTTCAGTGATCAAGATTTTCAAACCAACAGTCTGTTAAACTATCGTATCTTACCTGCTCTAGAAAGATTATATCATCTTGAAATTTTTCTGAAACGAATGAGTTTTATTTTACAAGTTAACAATCAAAATTTTTTAACTGAATACAAACCAACCAAACCTAAGTTTCGCGATCGCGTAATCTATCGTTTGTCATCTGTTTTTGATGAAACCTTATATGATAAACCGGAAGCACTAGAGCCACAAGATTCCGATATCGTTTATAAATCAGAAGAGGTGATTCAAAATGAAATACAGGAGTCTGATAAAACTAAACAATTACAAAATCAAAAGCCTAAACCAAAGGAAGAAGGTAATACAAATTATATCCAAGCATATGGGAAGTACACTTGGAATTCTGACCAACATTACTTTTTCAGATATGAAATGGATAAATATTTGGCAGAAAAAGCATTATTTAAATCAGCCATTAGTTTGGATTTACACCTTGGTGCGGACGAACAATTACTTCGTGCTGAACTCATCCGGTCTATGACAAGTACAGAAAAGAAAAATAAATCTGCAGAAGATTTTGAAGTCGAATATCAAAATTTTTTAAAACAGTTTTTTCAATTTTGTGAAAACATAATTTTGATGAATATGATGATTCCGAATCAGGTGAAATATGTGTTTTTATTTCATTTGGGACCATCGCATTTTTATATGATCGCAAAAAAGTTTTTAATGGAAGTAAACACAGGATATATACACTCTCGTGGTGCTGATGGAAAAAAAGTAAATCGTGTGATTCCAGGAGAATATGTCAAAAAACATGTGATTGATTATTGGAATGAAACGATTTTACCAAACGTCGGTGAAGAAAAGAACAACCTGGCACTATTGAAAAAGTTAACAGAAATGATAGAAGAGAAATATATAGAGATTTCTAAACTTACAATTCAAAAGTATGACGAACTGGACGAGGAAATAAAAAACTCAAAACCGAGAGAACTCATATTTAGGGAATATATGAATGAGTGGATGGGAGCAGCTAACATTATTATATTTAAAAGATTTGTTAAAAACAAATCATTCTAAAGAACTAAACTGCATGTTGCAGATTGAGCTGTAAGGTAAAACTGTGTTGCAACACCTGCGGGAAATGAAATGACAGGATCGTTTTGTAAAACATAATCTGTCGCTCTGCATGACCTATCAAACACTCTAACTGTAACTGTACTTTCACATCCAATTGTTAGATTTCTGGATGATAACAAGGTATCAGTATGGAATGCTTTAGTTTCCTGCCCATCATATTCAACAGAAAGACTATGGCCTTGTTTTAGTTCAATTTCCGGACCGTATTGTTTGTTTGTAACCGTATAACAGTCGATAAAATATTCCATTCCGGCACAATTAACACCAGTTTTTGAATTTGGTAAACAAGATCCACCTGACTTTGAAACAGTGATAAAACCAGAAAATGCCCCGTCAGGAACTCGCGTATATAGTTCAGTTCCCGTATTCAGCGTCGTTGTCGCAATTACGTCGTTAAATCTGATGACTGGATCGATGCCAAAGTTTTCTCCTTTAATCACCACTTCTGTGGCAGCATAGGCGGCATTTAAATTGTTTTGGGCAGGAGTTCCAATTTGTGGTGTTACAGAAGAAACAACCGGTGGCGACGTTAAAAGAGCTGCAAGAGGATCGTCGTTGGAAGAAGTTTTGCATGAAAAACTGTTTCCAAGTACTAGCGAGAATCCGATCGTGTATAAAATCCTTCTCATGACTGCTGCTTCCATTATCGGAAAACCAAAACTGTTTTCATTTCTATTTTTTCGTTCGGAGGAAATTCTATGAACACTGTCACGCTCCAAACCCACCATACTTATGTAGCATTGATAGAATTAAGCCGACCAGAGGCAAAAAATGCCATTTCCCTGCAGCTCCTTGCGGAACTAAGAGAAAAGATCCAAGAGGTAAAACAAGGTAAGGCACGTTCTCTTGTCATCATTGGTAACGGAGATTCGTTTTGTTCCGGGGCAGATTTGAAAGAACGGAAATCCATGTCGGACTCGCAGGTAAAACAATTCCTAACAGATATCAATCTTTGTTTTTATGAACTATCAAATCTATCCATTCCAACAATCGCTGCAATCAATGGATTTGCTTTTGGAGGTGGATTGGAATTAGCTTTGTCATGTGATATTCGTTATGCGAATGAGTCAGCACAAATGGGGCTAACAGAAACAAAACTTGGTATCATTCCCGGAGCAGGGGGAACACAAAGGCTTTCTAGAATTGTAGGAGAATCCACCGCTATGGAGTGGATTTTTTCAGGCAAAAAGCTAACAGGAAAGGAAGCAATGTCCAAAGGTTTGGTTTCTCAAGTTTTTGAACCTGACCATTTACGGGAATCTTCTCTTGCCTTGGCACGGGAGATATCGGAATCTGCACCTATTGCTGTTTCTGCTGCCAAAAAAGCATTACGTGGTGGATTTGGATTGCCCATGAAATCTGCACTAGAGTGGGAAAGGTTGTGTTATTTTGAAACGATTGGAACAAAAGATCGATTAGAAGCCTTGCAGGCGTTTGCTGAAAAAAGAAAACCTAATTTTAAGGGAGAATAATCCGTGATTTTAACCGGAAAAGAAATTTTAAAAAGACTGGGTAACGATATTAAAATCGAACCCTACGATGCGAACCTATTGAATCCAAATTCATATAATTTAAGATTACATGAAGACCTGTTGATATATTCAGAATTCCCTTTGGATATGAAAAAACCCAATCCAGTACAGACTTTAAAGATACCAGAAGACGGATTGTTATTGGAACCAGGAAAATTATACTTAGGTAGAACCATTGAATTTACTGAAACACATAACTTAGTACCTATGTTAGAAGGTCGTTCTTCTATTGGGCGACTTGGAATGTTTGTTCATATCACTGCTGGATTTGGGGATGTTGGTTTTAAAGGATTTTGGACTTTAGAAATTCAAGTAACGCATCCACTGCGCGTGTATGCAGGTGTTCAAATATGTCAGATTTTTTATCATACTGTGGAAGGGGAAATCAGCGAGTACAAATCAGGAAAGTACCAAGCCAACCAAGGCATCCAACCTTCTTTGTTGTATAAAGACTTTGAAAAGAAATAGGTTCAATTTTTTTTAGAACTATTTTAACAAGAACCTGCCTCCAATTGGGAGGGCAGGTGCTTCATGATTACATTTATTTTTTAGCTTTGAATGTGCAGTCCCATTTTGGGTCATCAAGATTCACACCACCGAGTTTTACCCAGTTGTTTGTTTTTCCGATAAAGGTAATGGAACAAAGGGTACCCTTTAGATCTAAGCGATTTCCGCCTTCCAAAGAAGTAAATTTTCCACAGTAGGTTTTACCATCACGTGGGTTGTAAATCTTTCCGTTTTTATAAACTCCTTCTCCAACATAGTCAAATCCAGTAATAAAAACCATACCTAAGTTTGGGCGATTTCGTAGTTTTGGATCTTCATTGTTGTGATCGAGGTAAGGAGTGCCTGGAACACCTTTATCTTTTTCTTTTTCAGGGTAAGCGTTGTCTTTGATACAAACCGTTTTACCACAGTATTTATCACCACATTTGAAAATTTCAATGACTGAGTCTTTTTCAGGGGGTAAATATCGGCCTACAGCAACGTCTGCCTCTTGGGCAAGTAGAGAACTTCCGGCGAAAAGAATTGCCGTCCATACACTTAAAACAAGTTTTTGATTCATAAAGATCCTTATTCTATAAAATTGGATTCGCTCATTCTGACAGAATTTTTACCTCTGGCAAGCTGGTTTTTAGAAAAACTCTGTGACAATTCAGAAAATAGTATATAGAAACGATGCGAATAAAAAGATAAAAGTATTATGTTTCATTTTAGATCAAACGACTCTACAAAAGAGTTTTTAATACGGAATCGTAAATCGATCCGTGAACATATCATTCGTAATAGTTCCATTGAGAAATCGAATGATTCTGAGATTGTAGATCTTTTAGAATTACAACGAAAATTAAGAGGTTTGATTACATCCTCTGCTGATGAAATTGCTGTTTCTATTCTCGGAACCTCAACCAACCTTAAAAACATTGAACATTTACAATCCCAATTTGTATCGGGGCTTTCGCATTTTAGTGATATTTCAGCCAATCTAGCCAGTAGTGCGGAAGAATTAGATGCAGTGATTCATTCTGTTTCATTTCAAATTTCAGAAACACTAAAAACCTTTGATGCAACGGGACAAAGAAATATTGAATTAGTTGATAGTTTAGAAAAAACAACAAAAGAGATTGAAACGATCGCTAAACAATCGTTATGGGTGAAAGTTGAAAACCAAAAAAATGAAGTCGAAATTCAACTTTTGTATAACGATCTTCAAAAAATTAACGAAAATATTCAATTGGTAAAAGATATTTCGGATCGCACAAATCTACTGGCACTCAATGCGTCCATTGAAGCTGCCCGTGCAGGAGAAGAAGGGCGAGGTTTTTCCGTGGTAGCGGATGGGGTTTCCAAGTTAGCCGAAAACACCAAAGTAGCAGTCAAAACAATTCAAGAATCTGCTCAACATATTAGATCTCGGTTTTTGGAATTCCAAGAAAATTCAAAAACTAGAACTTCTGTTCTCATTGAAATCATAGAAAAAATCCAAGCCATTGAATCTTCTGTTGTCTTTAATAGAAAAGAATCAAAAACAAATTTAAACGAAATTCAAATTTTGATTACTCAATTTCATGATTTGGAATTTAAACTTCGTGAAGTCGGGGTTGCTTCTCAAAATATTGCTAATGATTCTACAAGTATATCCAACCAAGTTCATGTACTTTCTGATCATAGTGTTCGAACAAAAACTGATTTTGAAGCGATATTTGCCAAAATTGAAAATACTGTAAAATTGATTACAAATCAAAATTCGGTTTGGCTATTGGAATTTATATTCCAAAGGAGATTAGATCATATCCATTGGGTACAGGCAGTTGACCAAGCAATTGCAACTGGAAATGTAAATCTATTTCCTCAGCTAAACCATATGCTTTGTAAAATGGGATTGTGGTATTATCAAAGTTCAGTATTGGATGCAAAACAAAAAGCCATCCATGATCAGTTGGAAATACCCCATCGTGAATTGCATTCTTGTGCCATCCATATCAAAGAAGCGATCGTTCAAAATGATATGGTGAAAGTTAAACAAGAAAGATCTAGGTTACAAGAACAATTTATAGAACTCAGTAAAATATTCGATTCCTATATTCAGTATTTAGAAATCAAAACGATGGAAGATCAGGGACTAACCTCAATTAATTGAGGCTAGTCGCTTTTTCTAGTAACTTTGAAAGTTTAAGAACATTTTTGTTTGTTGGATCTATGGATTGCGCCCTTGTAACATAGGTAACGGCACGGTCAACATTTCCTAACAATCGACTAACGTCCGCAAGGTTAATTAGGTTTTGGAAATTTTCAGGATCATGTTTAAGTGCTTCTTGAGCTGCTTTGAGTGCGCTTTCGTAATTTCCTAGTTTTTTTTCCGACATTGCTAAGTAATACCAATACTCACCTGAACCTTCATTTTCCTTTAGGAATTCAGTAAGAACTTTTGCTGCAATATCGTATTCCTTTCCCTTGTAACTGACAAGACCCAAAAACTTATTTAGTTTTTGGTTGGTTGGATCACCAAGGAAAGCTTTTTTCATTACGGTAATGGCTCTTTCTATCTCACCATTTTGATAGAGAATTTTTCCTTCTTCGAATGCGCCAGAAGTAGTGAGTGCCTCATCCCAATCGTCCCCTGGAGTGTCAAAAAAGTCATCAACAGGTTGGTGGGAAAGATCATCCTTTTCCGGTATATGATGAACTGGAGCTTTTTCACTTTTGAAAACAACACTGAGCATGGAGATATCGTCTGTAACATCACCGGTTTTTTTTACCAATTTTTCTACTTCATAGATATCGCCATCAGCTTGTTCCACAAATCGTAAAACCATTGTTTCATCTTCATTGATGGTTCTTACATCTTCATCTGGAGTTAAGTCAATATCATCTCGGCCATCGGAACCAAGAATCAATTGGTCTCCAGGTAGTAGTTGGAAAGTCTGTACTTCGAATGGATATTCAGAATCCAATCCTAGTTTACGAAGTTTTAATTCGTCTTCGATGAAACTAGCTTTTCCATCTCGGTAAAGGATACTGTAAGGGTGTTCTGCGTTGAAATACCAGATTTTTCCTGAATCGTCATCAATCAACATCACTGTAGCAGAGATAACCATGGTTCCACTAAAAGATTTGAAAACCGCGTTTACTTCTTCATAAACGTCTGTTAACCATTCTTCTGGAGTTCGATTGAGAATTCGTTTGTTACCAGCAGAACGAGCCATGATGGAATTCATGACCACTCCCATTACCAAGGAACCACCGGCACCTTGCATGGATTTTCCCATTGCATCTCCATTCATCACCATGGTATAACGATGGAAATCATCTGGTTTTCCTAACTTTAAATTTCCAGTAATACAAATATCGCCGCCGAGATCTCCGGTTTTATTACGGAATTCGAAAGTTTTCTTTTGGTGAACAAAAAAGTCGCAACGAATATTATCTGATTTATTTGCGTTAAAAAATAATGGTTTTGCAAGTAATGAAGTAAGGAAGTAGTCACCATCTTGTTGTACTTTCAATCGATGGATCTCATCCATTTTTTCTTGAAGTTCTTTGGTTCTTTCTTTTACTTTCTCTTCTAGATTTTCTGCATAATCTTGGAGTTCTCGTCTTGCGTCTCGAATGGAAGAAACCATCCCGTTGAATGATTCTGCAAGATAACCAATTTCATCATTTACCTTAATCGGAACTTCTACTTCTAGATTTCCTTGATTTACTTTTTCAACTCCAGCAAGAAGCGCATACAGCGGATTGACTAATGCTGACCGAAAAAAAAGTGGAAATACTACTAATAACACGAACATGACAATCGCAAGAATGACAAGTTCGAGTTTTGCTGACTTGTGCATGTAAGCACGGTAATCTCGATAATTAAAACCAACCTCTGTGTTAATTTTATTTTTCGAATCATATGCCATGTAAGCAATGTAATGCGAAACACCATCCAAATCTTTTCGATAGTGTCTTGTTAAGTCTGGTTTGAAATATCGAAAAAATTTCAACATTTCCACGCGAAGGTCGGCACCAGATATTTCTTTTCCGTCCCATTTGCAATCGTTTACATGTTTGAGAATTGCATCACGAAAGGTGTCTACGTTTTTAACTTTTTCAACGTATTTGACACCTTCTTCACAAAACTGATCAGGTAAAATGTCACCGAGTTTGTTCGTATTGATAAAGGTTCTACGATTGAGTTTTTCAATCAATTTGGAAACTTCAGCTTTTAATTCTGCACCTTCTGCATCAGGATTTTCTTCCAAGAACTGAATGATCGCATTTTTATAACCTTCAAAGTAATAAGGCGTTTTTGTTAAACTTGCTTTGAGCGATTTTCGGTATTCGGCTTCACCTATATTAACAACTTCATCATACAATGCTGTGTTATAAAGATCTGCTTGGACTAAAGGTAGATCAACATTCACAGTAGAAGGTAAGTAGGTTTTTTTTAAACTTTGTCCTGTAGAATCCGATTCAATTACAAATAAAATATCTTTAGAACGTTCTCCACCTTCTGCAACACGAAGTGCCTTTTGGATGGCTGTATTATCAAATGAGGTTTCCTTTTCTTGGTCTACTAAGTAACTAAAAGCCTGCATGATGAGTAAGATTGTTACAAATGAGATTCCTACAATCTTAACCATAAACGTCGTTCTTTCGCTACTGTTGTTGATAAAGGAAATAGTAATGATAAAGAATGTAAAAGTAAAAAGTAATACGAGGGCTGTGAGGTAAGTAGATCGCTCCATCGCTCCATCGCGACTCATAACGTTAGTTATGTTAGGAACAATAGCTGCAATTAAGGCAGCAATGAGCATGATGATCAATGTACCGCGTTTTTCTTTAGCAACATGGAACAATCGATATCCGGGCATCACAAGAAAGTTGATAAATGAAAAACCAACTATAAATAAACTTAAGATGAGACTCGCACCTTCTGAATTGAAATCCCAAAGGTGGGCAGTAAAATGGTATTTTCTTTCCCCTTGGGAAACCGTAACAAGAAACCATAATACAACGACAATCGCGATGGCATAGAGGATTCCGAGCATGATGGATGCAGCTTTAGGACTTTCATTGTCAGGAAATCGAAAGAAGAACTGACCGAAATGGATGATTCCGAAGATAATGAATCCCCCGGTAATCCAACGGTGGTAAGAAGCAATAGGATGGTAGTAAAAAGCCCCTAATAGGTATCCAAATTGGAACAGACATAAGAATAAACAAGCAAGCCCCATATGTTTGGTTGCGACTGTTCTGTCTTTTAAAGAGAAAAAGAATGTAGTCAAGACCGCAAGGAGGACAGTGACAATTAAACTACCGAATGTGTAATAATTTGTTAGTATGTGGTCAACGGATATTATGCTTTCACTCATAGGGTCTTCTAGTTGCTAATTTAATACGAAATCGTAACAGGCAAGAAATGCGAAATCAATTCATTTTCCTACCGTCTCGAGCAAATCAGCAAGGTTGCCATTTGCCCGGTGGAAGGGTTAAAACTAACGATTGGCGATAAAACAATCAATCCCATCGTATTTCAATTTTGATTTGAGAGATTCTGCTTTCGCACGGTCTGCAAAATCACCAACTTGAACTACAAATTTTCCATCTCGAGGAGTGACGAACACGGATTGGTTGTATTCAGATTTCATGTTTTCTTGGTATTTTATGGCTCTCTCTTTCTCTTGAAATACCCCAACTTGTACAGTAAACCCTTTACCAGTAGCAACAGGTTTCACAGAACCGGGTTTAACTGGAGTCAATTTTTCTGGTTTAGCGGGAGCATCATCTAAAAGATCAGCATCATCCAAGTCATCACCCAAATCATCTTCTCCTTTTTTAAGAACTTTGATTCCAACTTTGGTAACCCCTTTGTCCTTAAATTCGAGAATCTCTGCCGTTTTTTCAGATACATCGACAATTCGTTCATCCACAAATGGTCCACGGTCATTGATACGAACAACGGCTTCTTTGTTGTTCTCTAGGTTTTGGATTTTGATCACGCTACCAATGGGAAGCGTTCTGTGAGCACCTGTCATTTTCATGCGGTCAAATGGTTCCCCACTCGCAGTAGGGCGACCTTGGAATTTTTGCCCATACCAAGAAGATAAACCGACTTCATCAAATTGTGTTGTCGGCTTTTTTGTTGGGATGGCTGCAACAGTAGGCGCAGCTGTTTTTGCATTGGAATCTAAATCGTCAATGATGGAGCGAGCCACTGGGTCTTCAGACTTGGTGTTACTTGCTGGTTTTGACTTCCCAGAACGTTCAAAAAAAATATCCTCCGGATCACCGGAAGCGCTATAATCTCTACGGGTGGCATCTGCTGAACTGCAGGACACTAGCCACAATACTATGGATAAAAGTATGAGTCTTTGCATAACTTTCCCCTTCCTCTGGACTCTTGTGTGTACCTTTCGGAAGGTTTTTCCATTCACATGATAAAATTTCTAAGGGGAGATTCGTTTCTGAAACGATAATCGCTGTGTATGGCACAAGAAATCCAAACTTTATTCAATGAAGCAGTTCGTTTGGAACGAAATGGGGAGTTGGATCGTGCCGAATCGCAATACAAACTTTTACTTGAGAAAGATCCTAATTACCATTTGGCATTGCAGAATTTGGGAGTGGTTTATGCAAAACAAGGAAAACATGCAGAAGCCATTCCATTATTTTCCAAAGCACATAAACTGCATGCGAATGTTAAAAATTCTTATAACTTAGCTGTTTCTCTTTACAAACATGAGGAAACGGAAAAAGCGATTAGTTTTCTCAAACAAACTTTGACCTTTGAAAAAAAGTTTATTTCTGCGCATCTATTACTCGCTCAAGCCTATCAGAAGTTAGGCAATGATGAGAAAACTGAAGTATATCTCAATAATGTAATTAAAATCGAACCAAACCATAAATCAGCTTTAGGAGGGCTTGCGATGTTTTATTACGAAAGGAATCGTTTTCCAGAAAGTTTAAAGATGATTGAGCGTTATTTGATTTTGTATCCTGGAAATGCTCAATTAAAAATTATTCAATCAGAAATCCTCGCAAAACAAGGGAATTATAAAGCATCTGCCACTTTACTTTCAGCAATGGTGAAAGAAGATGTGGGATTCACAAATTTTAACGAAAGTTTGCAAGCCGCTTGGAAAGAAGAAGATGAAGTGGTCCATGAAAGTTTGGTTCGAATCCAATCGAAAGCAAAACTGAAGTTAAAAGAATTTCAAACTAAACTAGAACTATCGAAAGAAAATCCAGAAGAGTTTTCTCCCCCTGATGCACAGGAAGCGTTAGATTTAAGTTTGTTGTATCTTTTCAATGGAAACCCTGAAAAAGCGATGCAATATTTGGTATTTGCTCAAAAGATGAAGGAAAAGACAGAACCAGACAGGTTATCTTAGATTGAAATCTCGCATTTTTTATATTCTTTTCCTTTGCCACACTTTGATTCTATTGGAATGTCGTTATCCAATCGCAAAACAAGATGAATTAGAATCTGACACTTTGTTTTTGGAACTTTCAGGTTCCAAAGCTGCTGAGTGCAATGCAGAAGGGATCCGATTGTCAAAAACCATTCAGTTAGACCAAGCTGAGGTTGTTTGGGACAAATGCATCCAAACCAATCCAAATGAAGTTGTAGTTCACTTGAACCGACTAAGATTTTATTTTTTGTTGGATGAGTATGAAACTTTGAAACAAAAAATTGCGAAGGAAGCCCCATCTCGTTCTTCTGTTACATATACAAATATTTTAAAAGAACTGGATCTTCGTTTGCGAAGCGATGAACGAGTCGTCTTATTAGATGCCCTTTCTCGAGTGAAAGGTTGGGAATTGTATTCTTATGAAGAGTTGGCAAATTATTATTTGCAAACTGGTAACTATGCTTATGCGGAAGGTTATTTTAACCAAATTTTAGAAATTGTTCCGTTTCATGAGAATGCATTATACGGAATGGCTGACGTTCAAGTACAAAAAAACAATTGGTATAGTTTACTTGATTACGCAAAATCTTTGGAAGTAGCTGCCAAAAAAAATAAAGAATTTCATTTTTATTTTATCAAAGCAAATTACGAATTAGGTCGTTATGAAGAAGCTTTGAAATGGGCAGAATCGGCAACTGTTAGCGAAAAAACACAGATTAGTTTTTTAGAAATTTGGCGAGATACTTTATTAGTATTAAAAGACAATCCAAAATGGGACAATCTTTTACCTTACTACCGTAAGGCGGTGGAAAAAGGATATGCTGTTCCTGAATCTGTTTTTTTCCCTACTCTTTCGAAAGAGGGAAAAGATATCAGAAAGGCTACTCGTTCCGGAAGAAGTTAAAACAAAATAAATTGAAATTTTGTTTTAATAGTTCATTCTAATTCTTGGCATAAATTCCAAATTTTTTCCGCCTGTCTCAACTTCAAAACGTTATGCGTTCGAATAAATGGGATTTTATATTTTAGAAGGTGAAGTTCACATGCTAAGGTTGCAAACTCTCTTTCGGTTGTTGGCAAATTTCCAAGTACATTCCCAAGAAACGACTTTCTCGAAACTCCGACCATTAATTGTGGGAATTCTAATTTTAAGATTTCCAATTCTTGCAAAACTCGAAATGAAACCATTGGGTCCTCACTCAAAAAAAATCCCATTCCAGGATCATAATGCAGAGCCGATTCAGGAATTCCCATTCCAAGGAGTTCAGAGCGACGGTCTCTAAAAAAGATTTGGATTTTTTTAATGACTTTTTCAGGTGTAAGGTCAGATTTATATTTCGCAATATTTTTGTTATGCGAATGCATGATAATCAATTTTAACTCTGTGAATTTTTGAATGTAGAATCTGAGAAAACTACGGTCACCTTCATACGTGAATCCAGTGATATCGTTGATACAACGAACTCCAGCTTCAATTCCTTTCTTCTGTACTTCAGGTCGAAAACTATCCAAACTGATCCGAACTCCCTTAGGCACAAAATGTCGAATGACTGGTTCCACACGATTCCATTCTTCTTCTTCAGAGACTAAGGTTGCTTCAATGTTCGATGATTGGCCTGAAACATCCAACCAATCGGCACCTTCTTGGAGGAGTTTCGTCCCTTGGCTGATGGCATCGTCAGGGTTAAGAAATTTTCCCCCGTCACTAAATGAGTCTGCAGTTATGTTTAAGATTCCGAAGATTTCTGCCATGAATGAAAAGGATTATCGGTAAACTCACCCCTAAAAGCCTTATTTTTCCCTTGGCAGAAATTTCCATTTGGTCGATACATAGGAGAGACGGCAGATGAAAAAAATCCTTATATCTTTAATCATTTCGGCACTCCCAATCCTGGCGCAGCCTTTACCGAAGGTGAAGGATGTAAGGTTTTACCAGCCACTGAATACTCAAAACGTAGAGTATAACCCCATTATTTCTCCTACGGGAAGATACCTCGTGTTCCAATCCAATAGGCCTGGCGGAGAAGGGGGTATGGATATCTGGATTTCTGAAAACTTAAGTTTTCCAGACCGGATGAAATTACCAGTTTGGTCTCCTCCAAAAAATTTTCGTGAACTGAACACAACAAATTTTGAAGGAATGTTTTCGATTCTTTTTGATGAAGAAGAAAAGCCATATGAACTCTATTTTACTTCTGTTCGTGATAAAACACAGGCAGATCCCAAAAAAAATCGAGAAGGGTATGATGGTTTAAATATCTATTATACAAAAATCAATGTAAGGACTGGTCTTTGGGCAATTCCGATTCATGTAAGTGAAATCAATTCACAGTTCGAAGATAAGATGCCTGCCATTTCACCTGATGGGTGTTCTATGGTCTTTTCTTCCAATCGACCAGGAGGTTTGGGTGGGTTTGACCTTTGGATCTCCAAACGAGAACCGAGCACCCGAACAAAAGAAATTAACCCAGACAAACCGAAAATCAAATGTAGGGATGGCGTTTGGCAAAAACCTGTTTCCATAGGTACTTCGATCAATACAAAAGATGATGAAATTAGTCCTACCTTTCATTGGGATGGACTAAGATTGTATTTTAGCTCAAATCGAAGTGATAAAAACCGAAAGTTTAGTTTTTATTATAGTGAATACAATGAATTACAAAATAGTTTTGAATCTCCAGTTTTATTAGGATCTCCATTTAATACCAATCAACAGTTGTCAGGCGAATCTACTGGATTTCCATTTGATACACCTGCTGATTATTCGACTTATAGTCTTTGGGAAGAAAGTGATAATGAAGGGATCTCTGTTACCTTTGATGATTTGTGGTTTTATTTTTCTTCGAACAGGCCAGGTGGTGAAGGTCAATTTGATATTTATCGAACTATGGTACCGGAAGATTTACGTAGAACTTATGAATTTGTATTTCGCGGCCTTGTCCTAGATGGTTCCGAAGCCATTATGATCGGACTTGATTCGACATTAAAAATTTACGACGATACAAAACCCATCCAAGTGATTACTTCTAAACGAATTGGAGGAGATCTTTCTCTCGCCGATGCCGAAAATTTTAGAACAACAATAAAAACAGGAAAACTCTATCGAGTGGAAGTTTCCTCACCCGGATTCCATCCTACCGAATTACTTTTGGATTTGCGGGGGAATGTCGGAAAGGATAAAGAACAATATTCTCAAATCATTTTACAACCGATTCGTCCTACGAAAGACGAACGACCAGATAAAACTATCCAAGGAATTCGATTCATAGTCAAAGATAGGAAAACGGATTTGGTAATCCCCAATGCAATTTGTTATTACTTTGATGACCTCATTCGGAAAGGAAAATCTTTAGAATCGAAAGATAGCCGTTTTGATTTAGAAAAATCACCCACTATGGATTTTGAGATTTTGGTTAGAGCCAAGGGGTTTAAAGAAGAGACTTTCCTGTTTGCCAAAGACAAAATTATTTCTATGGAGGGAAAGGAAACGGTCCTTTATCTTAGAAATCTAAATGATTTTGATAATCTGTACAATACAATTATTTATTTCCCGTTCAACGAACGAACATTGAGTGATGAAGATAAGAAAAAATTAGATCTTTTTGCGGACTTCCTCATCCAACATAAGAATGAAAAAGTAGAAATTGGTGGACATACTGATAATATAGGGAATAAGGAATACAATATCAGTTTGAGTGAAGACAGAGCTCTTTCTGTGTATCAATATCTGAGATTGAAAGGTGTTCCTAAAGAAAGAATGAAAGTGCAAGCTTATCATTATTCGCAGCCAATCTCAGAAAATGAAACAGAGGAAGGAAGATCACGAAATAGACGTGTGAATTTCAAAAAAATAGACTAGTTATGATCAACCGTGTAAAAATTCATTTCGACCAAGATAGAGAATATCTCCCCTTAGAGGCAGTACAAACTTTACCTGAGTTTTTTAAACAAATGATGGGTGGAAATGGATTGTTTCTAAAAGGCTACGATACGCCCATTCGGGTTAGGTTCAAAGGTGAACGTCCCGATGGTGCGCATATTTGGGAATTGGAAACGATTCCAGAACTTATTGAAACAATTTTTACTGTCCAAGCAACACCTAGTTTTCACGTCGAAGTGGATTATGAACTGATCAACCAAAAAGATAATCTGCTACTTGGTAAAATCATTGATCGTAGGCAAACTTTCGCGACTAGACAAGATCCTCGAAATGAAAAGGTTCGTGGGAATGTGGTTGCATCAAATTTTTTAGTTGCAAAAACAAATATAGATTTTTCGAAACTAACTGGAGTTAGTTCACAGGTGATTCTTTCTGACATCCAACGAACGGTTCTAAAAAATTATCCGCAGTCAAAGGTTGTCTTTCTTTCTGTTTCAATTCATAGCGATGAAATTGATTTGATGAAGGAACATAAAAAACCAATTTTTATTTTAGATACGGAAACATTCGAATCTTATCCTTCGCCAGATGTATTTGATCCTAAAAAAACTTTTGAAGATGAGTTTTTGTTGGATGATAAAGTTCAAGAATACAAAAAGAAAAAGATCGGCTCTTTTATTTATTACCCTCTATTTATACAAATGAAAGATATGCATTTTTTTGCATATCTTTCCCTCGAAACTGAAAGACCCGGTATTCCAGGTGAAGTTTTGGATTTGTTTAAAGAGGTTGAACGTACGTTTCAAGAAAGAATTATGGACTCAAATACCCATATTCTTGATATCAGACAAAACGTACTCAACGTTTCCAGGGGTGGAGTTGCCTTGGAAGTTAATGATATGGAAATTATCAAAGCACTGAAAGTGAAACCAACATTTACCCTGGATATCAATTTCAAATTGCAGGCACCTATTCGGATGGCGATAGAGTTACGTCATCTAGAAGAGGTGAATGATTTTTATCGATTGGGTGGAAGGATCACAGGTGTCAGCGGAGATAAAAAAGCCAAAGAGATTTACCATAGTCTCATTGATTTTTTTGGTTAAACTTCGCAGGTTCAATAGGGGCCAAAATTGAAAGAACAAAAACTAACAACAGAAAACTATAAAGGCACTCGAGATTTTTATCCTGAGGATATGCGCCTTCGTAACTATTTATTTTCGGTGATGAAAGACGTCGCCAGATCCTACGGATATGAAGAGTATGATGGTCCGATGGTTGAGTCCTTGGATTTGTATAGAGCCAAAACCGGGGAAGAAATTGTAGGAAAACAGATTTATAATTTTATTGATAAAGGCGATCGTGAAGTGGCGATTCGACCAGAGATGACGCCTACAGTTGCTAGGATGGTGGCCAAAAAACTCCGAGACCTTCCTCGCCCCATTCGTTGGTTTTCTATTCCTAATTTATGGAGATACGAACAACCAGGTCACGGTCGTCTCAGAGAACATTGGCAACTGAATGTGGACATGTTTGGTGTGACAAGCCAGAGAGCTGAATTAGAAATTTTATCCTTAGCATGTGATATTCTTTTTGCGTTTGGGGCAGAAAGAAATAGTTTCAAAGTAACAATATCCCATAGATCACTTCTCGACGAATTTTTGTTAGACGGTCTGAAGGTAAGTCCGAACCAAGCGCATGAAGTCTCAAAAATTTTGGACAAAAAAAACAAAATTACGGAAGAGGAATACGTTGCTCTTGTTTCGAAAACCATACCAAATGACCCAACTGCAGTATCAAAAATAAACTTGTTTCTAGCGGCCACTACAGAAACACTCAGCCAAATTCCTGGAATCAAAGAAGAAACTTTAAAAACAATCCAAACATTGTTTGAGGACTTAAAAACCATTGGATTAGATGATATTGTGTATTTTGATCCTTCGGTGGTAAGAGGTTTTGATTATTATACTGGTTTTATTTTTGAAATTTTTGATACTTCTCCGCAGAACAAACGTTCGCTATACGGTGGTGGAAGGTACGATAATTTAATTGGATTATTTTCTAACGAAGAACTTTCAGGAATTGGATTTGGACTCGGTGACGTAACTCTTCAGAATTTTTTAACTGCTCATAATTTGTTACCAAATTTTGCTAATGATTCTACGGTTTACATTCCTCTTTTGGATGAATCTTCATTTGCGGAAAATCATAACTTTGCTAGGGAACTAAGAAAAGAAAAGATTGCTGTCGAGGTATCTTTACTTTCTCAAAAAATGGGAAAACAACTTTCCTATGCTGAAAAAAAAGGGTACCGTTGGATTTTACTTCGTGGTGAAGACGAAATCAAAGCGGGTACTGTAACTTTAAAAGATATGGCCACACGCAACCAATGGACTTCTTCTTTTTCGGAAGCACTTCAAAAGATAAAAGAAGAGCTTTCTAAATGAATTTGATTTCTTCGATTGACTTAAAGTTTTCAACTTGGATTCAAAAAAATCTCCACCATCCACGTTTGAGTTGGGTTTTATCACGTGTCAATCGTGGGGAAATGTTTGCACTCGTTTTGTTACCACTTATGTTTTTAAGTGATCTCTACAAACCGGTTTATATTAGTTTGCCTTTTGTTTTGATTTTTACTTACTTAACTGATCGTTTGGTTCTGGTTTTAAAAAAATACTTCGCTAGAAAACGTCCCTTAGTCAGTGTTATGGGAAAAGTGGATTCAAATCCGGATATGAAACATTCTTTTCCTTCTGCACATAGTGCAAATTCCATTGTTGTATCGACAATTTTAGTTTTTGCTTTTCATGAAACTCCGTATTTCTTTTTCTTCAGTTTGTTTGCAGGTGTAGGTCGACTTGTTACCTTACATCATTTTGTGAGTGATATTGTGGGAGGATGGGTCATTGGTTTTGGAATTGGACTCTTAGCAGTTTTAGTTCACTATTATCTTTGGCCATATTGTGTAACTTTATGAAACAGATTGGATACTTTATTTCATTTTTAATTGTTTATTTGTTTTATTTTCCATTTAAGGTTCTTCCGTATAAGTGGTGTTTGGCGTATGGAATTTTTTTGACTAAACTCATTTACCCTTTTGATAAAAAACACAGAAAGGTTGCTGCTGATAACATTCGTTTTGCCTTTCCTGATTATACAGAGGAACAAATTTTCAACTTAGTTAAGGCTCATTATCGTCATTTGGGTATCCTTCTCGCACATACACTTTGGGCACCTCGGATGACAAAAAAATGGCTGGACGAAAACTTAATTGTTGATGCTGAAAGTTTACAAATCGAAGAGGAAACTAAAAAACAAGGAGTAGGAGTGATTTTGATTTCTGGTCACTTTGGCACTTGGGAAATTTTAGTTCAGTTTTTAGGAATCCGAATGAAGGGCGGGGGAATTTACAAAAAAGTAAGAAATCCTTTTGTCGACCGATTACTTCGACGGATGCGTTCTAAAAACGGAGTTGTTTTAGTTCCTGTGCAAGAGTCCACTCAAGTGATCAAACTTCTCAAACAAGGTTACTGGATTGGATTTGGTGCCGATCAAAATGCTGGCAAAGCAGGAATTTTTGTTCCGTTTATGAACAGACAAGCTTCTACTTTTGTCGGCCCAGCACTTATGGCCTACCTAACCGGTGCAAAAATGTTATACTATTCTGTGTTAGCTGGTGATGGTGGAAAGGTAATTGTTCGGGTTAAGGATTTGGGATTTGTTGATAAAAAACTTTTTCCTTCCAAAGACGATGTGATTCGGCATTATACAGAACTCTGGACGAAAACGTTGGAAGGGGAAGTTAAGTTGTTTCCAGAGCAGTACTTTTGGGTCCACCGTCGATGGAGAACCCAGCCGCAAGCCATCGAAAACAATCAGCAATAGAAAGATTAAAAATCTAAAAGTGAAATTCTAATCTTTCTATGCCAATCTTAAATCTCGGAGTTATTCTCCGAGAAGTGCAAGTGTGGGTTTGTGACGAATCAGTCCGTTTTCAGCAATCATACATGCATTGATGATTTCGTCTTCTAAGTTGATGTTGAACTGTTTTTCTTTGTTCACAAAAAGTTTTAGAAAGTTCACAATGTTCTTTGCATACATTTTACTTGCATCCATCGGTTGAGTGCTTTGAAGGTTGGAATTTCCAATGACTGTAATTCCTTTATAAACGATTGTTTTATCGTTTTCGGTAACTTCGCAGTTACCACCGTTTACAGCTGCTAAGTCAACAATCACCGAACCTTGTCTCATTTTATCGACCATTTCTTTTGTGATGAGTAGAGGAGCTTTTCTTCCTGGAATGAGAGCTGTTGTAATGATGATGTCAGCTTTTTCTGCATACTTGGCAATGGCTTCTTTTTGACGGCGTTGGTAATCTTCCGATTGTTCAACCGCATAACCACCAGTATTCGAAGCATCGGCTGCTCCTTCTACTTCCACAAATTTTGCACCAAGTGACATACACTGTTCTTTTACTTCGGGTCTTGTATCAAATACATCTACGACTGCGCCTAACCGACGAGAAGTGGCAATGGCTTGAAGGCCTGCAACACCTGCTCCGAGGATGAGTACTCTTGCTGGGGTGATCGTCCCTGCTGCAGTTGTCAACATTGGGAAAAATCGGCTGTAATTAGAAGCCGCAAGTAAAACTGCTTTGTAACCAGAAACAGTTGCTTGGCTACTGAGTACGTCCATAGACTGGGCACGAGTAATTCGTGGGATCGTATCCATAGAGAAAATTTTGAAAGATGCGTTTGCGATTTCTTTTACTTTTTTTGGAAAAGCAAGAGGAGATAGTGTAGCAATATAGATTTTATCTTTTCCAATTTTTTTGGCACTTGCTTCATCCAATGCATGGATAGAAACAACAATGTCTGATCCTGATAGGATTGAATCTCTTGATTCTACTGTTGCTCCAACATCTTTAAAATCTTGATCGGAAAAAAATGCATTATCCCCAGCGGTTGTTTCCACTGAAACAGTGAAACCTAACTTTTTAAGTGGGTCAACTACGTCTGGAGTGATTGCCACTCTGTTTTCATAAGATGGTTCTTTGATTACGCCTATTTTCATTTTATACTCTTTTGCTAAAATATTCGATGGTTTTTTTTACGCCTTCCACTAACGGGACGGTCGTTGAATAATTCAATTTTTCTTTCGCCAAACTTAGGTTTGGTTTTCTTCTTGTAGGATCATCTTGTGGAAGAGGAAGGTAAATGATTTTGGATTTACTTCCTGTCTCTTTGATCACGAGTTCTGCCAATTCCTTTACGGTAAATTCGCCTTCGTTTCCTAAGTTGACTGGTCCAATAAAATTTTCCGTGTTCATCATTTTAATGATTCCACGAACTAAGTCATCCACATAACAAAAAGAACGGGTTTGGCTTCCATCACCATAAATGGTAATGTTCTCTCCACGTAATGCCTGTACGATAAAGTTACTTACCACACGACCGTCATCAGGAATCATCCTTGGTCCATATGTATTAAAAATACGAATGACTCGAATGTCTACTCCATGTTGGCGGTGGTAATCGAAACACAAAGTTTCTGCCACACGTTTTCCTTCATCATAACAACTTCGGATCCCAATGGTATTTACATTTCCCCAATAGGATTCTGTTTGAGGGTGCTCAAGTGGATTTCCATAAACTTCGGAAGTACTGGCTTGCAAAATCCGTGCTTTCACTCGTTTGGCAAGACCAAGCATATTCATCATACCTAAAACATTTGTTTTGATGGTTTTGATGGGATTACTTTGGTAATGTACGGGCGAAGCTGGGCAAGCCATATTGTAGATCTCGTCTACTTCTAATTTGATGGGGTCCGTGATATCATGGCGGATCAGTTCAAAATTCGGATTAACCAAAAGGTGTGTCAGATTTTCCTTTCGTCCGGTATGGAAATTGTCCAACACGATGATCTGGTTTCCCTCATTTAGAAGTGTTTCTGCAAGATGGGAACCGATGAATCCGGCTCCACCTGTGATAAGGATTCTTTTTGCCATTGAGATTCTATATTTATGAAGTCTGTGTCCTCGGCAAATGAAAATTTGCGAGAAGGCCTAGGGACTGTTGTCTTTGGGAGGGAAGTCTTGGAACAAATTGGGGGGCAAAACGATGCCACTTTCAGGATCGACACCCCTTTTTTCCAACCAGAGTTTTGCTTCTGGAGAAAGGTCGCCGGGGAACCTCTCAAATGTTTCTTCCATCGGTGGATAATCATGCGACTCTTCGTGGCTGAGAGAACTTCGGAGAGACATAAATATGATCCCGATGCTGAGAAGAGACCAAAGGGTGGCAATCATATATCCTAGCACCACAACTACTGTCGGAACTTCTTGATTTTGTAAGTCTTCGGGGCCAAGGCCAGCCATCCAAAATGCCAAAATTCCTGCATCAGTTTCCGTCAGTCTTTCTGCAAAATCAGAGAGGTCATATAAAGAATAGAGAGAAATACTGGTTCCTAAAAAAACTAAGGAAAGAATTGAAATTGTTTCGCCTAACATTCCTGTGACAAGAATTCCCACTCCCCAAAAAATTCCGGTAAGGTAAGCAAGTTCGCCTAATTTGGAATACAATACGCTAACGGAGATCAAAAACAATCCTAACAAAATCATTGTTTGGCGAGCATGTCGTCCTTGAAAACCAAGCCGTAATAAAAATGCTCCAACAAGGGAGGAACCAATGTATCCGGCAGAAACAACTAGAATGAAAGAACCGCGAAAAGAAGCAGGAACAGCTATTGTTTCCCCACCTTCATTTCCGTGGAGGGCAATTCCTTTGACAACTCCACCACTAAACAAAGCTGCCGTGGCATGACAAATTTCATGAATGAGTACGACAAATTCTTTGAGGTAAGATGTGAATTGGTGATCCCAAAACGCAACCAAACTCAAAATCAAAGAAAGAAAAATGACAAACTTAACTGGTTTTTCTGCCATCATCGATTTAAATATCGGCTAATTGGGTGTAAAAGAAAGACCAATAAATGTAATATCATCCGATTGTTCGCGGTTCCCACGAAAATTTGTCATCTTGGCATCTAATAGTGCCGGGATTTCCTTAACGGTTTTTTGCGCATTGAAATGTAAAAATTCGATTAACGTCTCTTCACCAAAAATTTCGTCTCTTTCACTGAATGCTTCCGTGATTCCATCGGAATAAAGAAAAAGCTTAGTTCCGGGGATTAATTTGAGTTCTTGGGCGTGGTAATCGGTTTCTAAAATTCCAAGTACCCTTTGTGTTTTCGAATGTAATTTGATTTGTCCATCGGCCCGCATTTCGATTAACGAAAGGTGACCGGCATTCACGTACTTAAAAATATTTTCTTTTGAATCAAAAATTCCACCGAGCAGAGTCATAAACTCATTTCCTTTATAACGTGCTCGAAAAAACGAATTGATCTCACGAAATAATCCTTCAAGGGAAGTACCATTTCTAAGTTGTTCTCTCACAATTCCTTTGATAGCACTGACTAAAAAACCAGTACCGAGTCCATGTCCAGCAACATCACCTAACAAAACGATCATTTTTGTTTGAGAAACAGGAATGATATCTAAATAATCTCCAGAAATTCCAACCGCTGGTTTAGATATATATCCATAATCAATTCCCTTAACTTCACTTGGTAAAATGAGTCTGAGTGTATTGTCAACAATGGATGCCGTTTGGATGTCTCTAACGATTTTTCGTTTTTGAATTTCATCTTCTAACAAACTATAGTTTTCGAGTAACATTCCGGAAATTTTTACAACTTCATTGATGAATTTAAGTTCTCCAATTGAAAAATATTTTTTATCTAACTTTTCTCCAATGAGAATCATTGCTTGGATGTTCTTTTTGTTAGAAGAAGAATCGTAAGCCGGAAATGCTAATTGAACATTTAAACCTTTTAGAAAGTTATACAAGGTTTCACGTAATCCAATTCCATATTCGAGATGGGAAGTGACAGTGACTCGATCTGTACTTTTGAAATAATTCCATATTTCTGATTGAGGAGAGATCCTTACGAAGTTGATGTTTTTTAAATCGGTACTTGCGAATTGGTCACCAGGAATCAAAATAATTATATTAGAAATGTTAACAGTTTCTTTTACCGTTCGATTGATAGTGAGAATTGTTTTTCGCATGGAAAGTGGCGAAGACAAAAGCCCGGTGATTTTATTGATCCCTTCGCTGAGTTTTGGATTTTGTTCAAAAAACCAGTAATCAAATAATTCCTTCACCCTGAGTTTGAGTGGAATCAAATAAGCAGTAACCAAAAAAAGATAAATGAGGTTAAAAACCCAACGATCTTTTAGGTATCGAATGGGAAGAATATAATCTAAAATAAATATAGAGCCGATGTAAGTTCCTAAAATGATAGAAACTAGGATTAAAGTGACAATACTCGGAGTAAAAATGACCAATGAAGGGACAAAAGTATAGCGGTATGTCCCATAAAAAAAAGAGAGAATAAACAAGAGATATGTAATGATAAAAAATGATCTATGTACAAAAAACCAAGGATAACCATCAAAAAACAGAATACTGATTGGAAGAGCTACATAGAGAAAAATCGAAAACACCAAAACAATTCTTTTGACTAGAGCTTCTTCTTGCGGTTTTGATTTGATGATGTCGTAAACATTGGCAAAGATATTAATGGAGCCAAATAAAACTGTGATTGCATGTGCTACCAAAACTACTCTTTCAATTAGCAACGTATCATATTTTTCTTGTGATGCGATCATTGCCATAATAAAGGAAATGAGTATTTGAGGCAAAAGCCATTTTGAGTTGATCTCTTTTCCTCGAAGTCTGTAGATCAAGTGGTATTGTAAAAAACTACCTAAATATAAGGTTAAAACAAATAAGAAAATTGAATTATTAAATGTTAAAACAAAAACATTAGAAAGAATCACGAGTCCAAAATTAAAGAAAAAACCAAAGATTAATGCATCTCTTGTGGAATAATAAAAATAAACTGCGATGGCTAAACTAAAAAATGCCAAAAATAAATCAGAAAAAAATACTCCAAGAACATCTGTTTTGCGAATGGTTTTTAGTTTGAATTCTTCTTCATAAATTTCACCTTTGTGGTCTTTGATATGTAACCGAAAGGTACTTATATTTGAGAAATCGGTGATTGATTCAAATTTTTCTAAATCTTCCTGGATCACCGAGTTTCCCCAGTGGGTATGGTTCTCATCACCAATATTTACAATGAGCCCTGATGGATAATGATAAAACGGCAATCGTTTTGTATTGTTTTGAAACCCTATAAAGGAAAATAGAAGAATCAAAAAAAACAAAAGAGAAGATAGTATGGTGATTGCAAGTTCTCTCATTTGATTTCAGGCTCTTCGAAACTAAATTTGAGTACAGGTTCGCCGCGTTGTTGGATGATGATTGGGCCCTTATCCATATTGATCATATTTTTCCAACCCATACTGGCCACAACTTCTTCAGAATTTCTGGTAATTCGGAATTGTTTTCCTTCCTGAACTATATATAGTTCTGAATATCCAATTTTTCCTATAATCATTTCGTAATTTTCTTTCCAATCTAACTTTTGAAAGGTGGATTGTATTAAGGTTTTTATATCAGAAAAACCTTTTAAGATACGAAGTCTTGACTGTGAATAAACAACGCCTAATATATATGAAAGTATAATACCAATGTGTTGGTAGGATTTTCCTGTATTAAGGATCACAAAAAACCAACTTCCATCTTCTACTTGAAAAAACTCGATTAGATTTCTGTTGGTTCTTTTGAACGCAGTAATTTTCCAACCCATCAATTGTGGAATGGTTCCTGTTTCTAAAAGGTTTTGTACGCGCACCGCATATGCAGCTTCCTTTTGGTATTTTTTGTTCTCTGAAATATGATAGGAAAGGATATGATTGTGAATGGTTAATGCCGATTGTCCAGCTAGCAGGGACAAACTATGGGTTGCATCTGCATTTGGAATGTTTGAAACGGCTATGAATCCAAATAATTTTTCCCTAAATATAAATGGGTAAATGTAATTCGCATGTAGTTCCATAAAGTCATTGTTTATATTTTCGTGCGAAAAGGTTTCGGCAACCGAAGCCCCATTTCTTTTGCTGAGTAAAAAGGATTGGAAACTAGTTTTGACTATAATGTCTTTTGTTGGACTTAATTTTTTTTGACGGCCCCGAAAGTACGAGTGGAACGCAAAGGTTCCATTTTGTGTGAGAACAGCCATAGTTCCAGAATGACTTCCCGTGATTTTTACCATATCGGGAAAAACGTTTTTGATGAGTGCATCAAAGTTAAACCGTTTGATTGCCTGTCGGTAGGATTCAGCGTCTTCTGTTAAATACTCTGATAAAAATCGGGTGCGAATGTAACGAGTGAGTCTTTCAATAATAGGAAGATATAAGATAAGTGCAAATGCACTTGTTAATAGTAATGCCAGTTCCAAATGATAAGACATTTGATCAGGAATTTGTGATAAAATTAGAAAATACGAAACATAAACTAAAAAAATAAACAAAGTGCGTGTAAAGATATTTGTAACCGAAAGTTTTAATTGATAACTCGACGGTAAAAAATATTTGAAAGCACTTTTGAACTTATTAAAATTCATGTTGTGTAGTAAGCATTTTCCTGGATATAACCTTCGGTAAAATCACAACTCCAAAAAGTTTTTTGAAAGGATCCCGTATTTAAAATTACGGAGATATGAATTTCTTCATTTGATTTTAGATAGTCAGCTAACTTTGACTTGGTGTCTGTGTCTGCTCCTTTCACTGAAATTCCGCCCAGTTGGATTTCTAAAGAATCGTATGGAATTGGTTCATCGAATACTTTTCCGATTGCCATTACGAACCTTCCCCAATTAGGATCTCCCCCGTAAATTGCTGTTTTTACAAGTGGAGAATTGAGGATAGACTTCCCAATTTTTGTCACTTGTCCATCATCTCTTCCATGGGAAACAGTTAGTTCAATGAGTTTGGAAGCACCTTCTCCATCGCGGGCAATCATTTTGGAAAGATCAGTTGCAATTTCTTTTAAGTGTGATTCAAACACATCATCAGGAATCGATCCAAGTACACCAGAGCACATAAGAACTACCGTATCACTTGTGGAAGTATCAGAATCGATGGTAACACAATTATAGGTTACATCAACTACTCGTTTCAAAATTCCTTGGAGGTCACCAGATTCAGGAAGATAATCGCAAAGAATGTATGACAACATGGTAGCCATGTTCGGTTCGATCATGCCTGCCCCTTTGGCAATTCCAAACATCACTCCTTCACCAGCTTGGTTTGTGATCGTGCGATAGGAGATTTTTTTACGAGTGTCGGTTGTCATAATGGCTTCCGCCACTTCATCTAAATTTCCTGGTTTTAAATCTGCCTTTGCCGTAGAACAAGCATTAAGTATTTTTTCAATAGGAAGCGGAACTCCAATCACTCCTGTTGAGGAAGGGAGAATGTCCTTTGGTGGTATATTTAAAGATTTGCCAAGTTCCGTACAAATTTGGTAGGAATTTTGGATTCCTTGTTCACCTGTAGCAACGTTGGAGTTTTTAGAATTGATGACTATGGCTTGCAAATACCCATCTTTGATATGGTCACGGCCAACATAAATGGGTGCACCAGGAAAATTATTCCGTGTGAACACAGCCGCCGCCTGACATCGATTTTCTGAATAAATGACTGCAAAATCTAAACTTGTGTCTTTGATCCCTATGTTTTTGCCGAAGGAATAAAATCCCAATGGAAACTTCATAAATACCTACCGGATACCAATATTCTATCCAGTGATTTCTCTTACGAGAATCTATTTTTTGGGGAATTCAAAGGTGAAAATAGAACCACCCTTGGGATTGGGAGTTACAGAAACTTCTCCGGAATGGAGCCTAGCTATGTGTTTGACAATAGATAGTCCAAGGCCTGTTCCACCTTCTTTTCTGGAACGGTTGGTATCCACACGGAAAAAACGTTCGAAGATTCTTTCGGCGTCTTCTGCCGAAATACCAATTCCCTGGTCCACCACTTGGATTTGATTTTTATCAACTGTTGAAGAAGACCTTACAACGACATTGGAACCTTCCGGACTATACGCAGAGGCATTGGATATCAAATTCACCAAAAGATCTTCAAGTAGGAGACGGTCTGCTTTTACTCGAAAATCGGAAGGAATGTCTAAAACTAAATTTTGTTTTTTCTGGGAGTAAATGACACCTAAGGATTCTGATACATTTTTTACTAAATCAAAAAGTGAAAACTCAGTGAGATTTAGAACGGTTTTATGATTTTCCAACCGAGAAACAGTCAACATATCTTCTACAATTCGAATGAGCCTGTCTGTATTTCTGAGTATGGCATCTAAAAATTTTCGTTCGTTTGAATCTTGTGGAAGTTTTAATTTATATTCCAAAGTTTCTGCATAACCTTTAATCGATGTTATGGGGGTTTTTAATTCGTGTGAAGCATTTTGAAAAAATTGTTCTCTAATGAGTTGGTTTTGCCTATCTTCAGTAATGTCAGACAAAACTCCTATATACAATTGGATCATAGAATCCGATTTGATTGGATAAATTCGAGCTGTATAAAAATGAAGTCCATCTTGGAACTCTGTTTTACCTTCTACACCATGATGAATTTTATCCTTAATGAAACTAAGGAGTTCTTTATTTTTGATGGCAGGAACATAGTCTTTGAATTGGGAATTTTTCTGGATTAAGGTGTCAGAAATATTACGATTTAAAAATAAAAATTTTTCATTTCGATCAATCGCAAATACACCTTCCTTTAAATTTTGTAATAAATAATTAAATTTTTCTTTTTCAACTGTCAGGTCCAAAAATTGCACTTTGAGTCGTCTTGCCATTTCATTGATAGAAGAAGTTAAAGTTGCAAGTTCTCGAATGTCAGGTGAAGAAAGTTCAACACCAAAATCTCCCGCATTGATTTCCTTTGTTTTTTTCTCGACAGTTGCCAGCGGATCTGTGATTCGCATCGCAATGTTAGTCGAAATATAGAAAGTACCAAAAATAGATATTAAAACAAAACCAAAAAGGATGAGCGGGCGAACTGCGGGTACAACTAGATCGTAGATATAAAACACACCCAAGGCTAGGGTCAGTAAAACAAGTAAAAGACCCCAGTTGAGTAACAGTAATGTAGAAAAAAAACTACGCATCTCGGAATCGGTAACCGACCCCGCGAATGGTTTCTAATCTTTCTTTTTCGGAAAGCAATTTGTCACGTAAACGTTTGATATTCACATCAACAGTTCTGTCCGTTACAAAAACATCTTTTCCCCAAATTCGATCCAGAAGTTTGTCCCTAGAAAAAGCAACTCCAGGATTTCCTGCGAATAGTTGTAAAAGTTTGAATTCGATTAAAGTAAGATCAATTTCAGTGCCTTCCACAAATACTTTGTGTGCAGTTGGATTGATTTGGATTTTTCCTGTGGAAATGGTTCCTTGAACTTCTTGGCCAGGTTCCGTAGTCCTTCGAGTAACGGTTCTTACTCGAGCAACAAGTTCGCGAATGTTAAATGGTTTACGAATGTAATCGTCTGCACCAAGCTCAAGGCCAAGAACTACATCTGTTTCTCCAGTTTTTGCTGTTACCATTAAAATAGGAATATGAGGGTATTTTTCTTTGATCCGTTTGCAAAGATCCATCCCACCAATTCCTGGTAACATCAAATCTAAGATGATTCCGTCGGGTAAGTTTTTTTCTAAACGTGGGAGGACTTCCATCCCATTATGACAAACTTCAGTCTGAAATCCTTCTTCCTCTAAATGGAATTGGATGAGTCCTGCAATGTCTTCTTCGTCATCTACAATTAGTATTTTCATGAATTAATCCAAAAGTAACAGGGATTCATTACAAAAAGAATACAAAATGATTACAAAGAAACGATATATCTACTTGTCGAGCATTTGGTTGATGTCTCGGATGGCCTGGCGCTGTCTGAGTAACAAAAAACCTAGGAATCCAAAAAACAAAAAGAAGGCCAGTCCATACACCCAAAGTAGGGAGCGAAGTCGGGATTGTTCTTTTTCGATGGCTTGGATTTCTTCCAAGTGGGAGATGAGAAAGTAAAAATGGTCTGCCTTGGGGTAGGATTTTTTAATTTCTGTACGGAGGTCTGAAACCAGGACTTTTGAATCTTCTTTTGATAGGGATTCGATGAGAGGGAGTGCCTTATCCAAATCCATTTTTAAAAATTCATCCGCAGATGGCAACGCCTCGGCAGAAAGAGAAACGGCAAAAATAAGAAATGGGAGAACCAATAAACCTTTCACGAATACTTTAGACCTCTTCAAATCCAAGTTTCTCTTTCCATTCATTCAGAAAAGGAATTCTTGTGTTGAGGAGTAAAAAGCCAAGCACCAGAGAATAAAAACAGAAAAACAAACTGGAACTTATCAAAATTGGTAAAAGTAATCCTGTATTTTCATGATAAAAAACAGATAAAAACATAGTTCCCATTGGGATCATAAATAACAAAATAGAAAGACCAACAGAGGAAAATAAAAACTTAAGAGGCAAAATTTGTCCTAACACTCGCAAGCGGATTACCTGTGGGGCATCGGAATTTTTTAAAAATGGATCTGGATGGCGAAATACTTGGATTCCGCTTTTCGATTTGGAATCAAACTTCGATTTCATGTGACCACCATTTCCTTAAAAGATCCTTCCCTCGAGAAATATGGCTTTTGATTGTCCCAAGTTTAATATTTAAGTCGGATGCGATTTCTTTGAGAGGTTTGTTTTCAAAGTAATGTAGGAGAATCGGCATTTGGTAAGATTTTGGCAATTTCGAAATGAGTGAACGTAAAGTATGGCTTGTTTCTTCTTTATCTAAAATTTCAATAACAGAAGGTCCGGTCTTATCTGCAACAATTGAGATATCTTCTTGCCAGTCGACAATTGGTAGTTTTTTCTTTTTAAAAACTTTTGTTAGGCGAAATCTTGCAATTTGAAATAACCAAGTGGAAAATTGTGATTCACCACGAAACTTACTGAGAGATTCATAAGTTTGTAAAAATACTTCTTGAGTGAAATCCTCAGCTTCTTCATCGGTGAGGAAGGCTTTTTTGGCTTGGGAAAATACCATACCTTGGTATCGTTTCATTAGAACTTCGAATTGGGACACGTCTCCTCGTAAGATCGATTGGATAGAATTCCAATCTTCCTCATTGCAGATTCGTTGCACCGACTCTACCGGTACATTTTGTAGAAGGTCAATAGACCGAGTCCAATTGCGAATGGGATTAACCCTCCTAACATCGCCATAGAACTTCCTAAGACGAGTATAAATACAAACGATAAGGCAAAACCAGTGAATGTCAACAAAAGACCTAGGAAAAATGAATACAATCTGATGTCAAAACTCCAAGGTTTGTACTGACCTGATTGAATGAGTGCCATTTTTTGTTTATGCCACCACTGAAACAAAAAAAACAAAAGTGTGGTACCAAAGATGATTCCCACATTGGGAACTAAATACAAAACCAAACGGTAAGGATCGGATCCCCCAGCTTTTTGGATTTCTGTTAATAAACTTATAATTGTTTCATATTGTTCTGGAGTCATACACAGCTTCTCCGATTAAATTAGATGCATATGTACTCAGTAGAGACATCCCTTCTGGTTTGTCACATTGGAAAATTTGTAATCCTATATTTGTTGTATCGGAATCACCTTTTTTTAGACTTCTGAGACTTCCGTAAAAAGTATAAGGTGAAGAATTGATGACCATCTGGAAAGACACAGGAGAACCTAATGTTCGATTTTCAATATTAGTTCCAACAGGTAAGGCCATCCCAATTCCACGCCCATCCTGGCTAATATCTCTAACGGGTGTTGTGCGAATGATCGTTTCCCAATCTTTCGCATAGGCGAATTCCAATTGAAAAACGAATTCTTCTGCTTTTTGGTCTAAAAAATTAAGTAAGGGACCAATTCCTTCTGGGCCTTCGATATTAGATTGTAAAGTAGCATTCCCTAAATCTGGTAAATTACTGATAATTTCAAAATAACCAAGCAAAACTTTTGCATTTGAGAAAAAGGGAAAAATCAAAGTAGATTTTGCATTATTCAAAAGAAGTGAATCTAAGTAGGATCGAATATAAATTTCGCTAAGTTTTTTGGGACTAAAAAAACCTCTGTCTGTATAAAAAATCCTACGATTCGCATCACGCACGTAATATGGTGCTTTAGAAGTAGCAAGGGCTTCCATAAGTTGGGTGTCAGCTGCATAATAAAATCCAATTTGAATTTTTTTGATAAAGTAGCCATTGTTTGTTAGAATTTGTTCCAGGTGGATTTGCCATTGGTTCAATGTTTGGTTGATGATTGATGTTTTTCCGTAAATTGAAATTACTGTCCCCAAATCGGCGGTTAGTGCCATCTTCAATTCATAAGCGGAAATGTCTTCGATGGATGCTCGTTTGGCAGACCTCTCTAGTGGTTCGATGAGAATTTCATAGACTTGAAGTAAATCATCTTGGTAGGGATTGACAGGTTTGACTCGGAGTTCGACTCTATTTTCTTTGAGAACACAAACTAGGGATTTTGGTTTCTGCAGGATCGGTTCTGTAGTAGAGATTGTGATGTGGACCGATTTGAGGATATCATTGACAGCCATAGGATTTTGGAGAGTAAACTTTTGTTTGGTATCCTTGTCTTGGAGAACTGTTGTTGTTAGTTTGGAAACGATTCCCAAAACAGTCCTTTGGTCGGTCAGTCGGTATTTTTTCATGGTCTAAGCAGTATGATACGTAAAATTCTATTTTTTGCCATAGTTTTTCCATCATTTTTGCCTTTATGGGCAGAAAAAGCTAAATACCAATACTACGGAAAGGCATACGATCTGAGTAATGGGAAGTATATATATTCAGACAATCATAAAGAATATTATAATAATGGAAAACACATCTATTCAGATATCCAGTACAAAGATGCTGAAGGAAAAGTTTTTGGGACGAAACATATTGAGTTCGATAAAAACTCCGAAGTACCTACTTTTAAAACCGAGGACTTTCGAGATGGATATATAGAAGGTGCCGATGTAAAAGGAAAGTTAGTTCGTTTATTTTCCAAACGGAAAAAAGAAGATTCTCTTTCTGAAAGAACCTACACACCAAAGTCTCCTGCGGTGATGGATGGTGGTTTTGATTATTTTGTAAGAAACAATTGGGAACCTCTCGCAAAAGGAGAAAGGATGGCATTTCATTTTATTGCTCCCATTCAGTTGGATGATTATAAGTTCGCAGTGGAAAAAATTCGAGATGGAGAATGGAAAGGAAGATCAGCTTTGTATCTACGACTAGAGGTTGATAATTTTCTTTTGAAACAGGTTGTGAAACCTTTTCTTTTAGTTTATGATGTCAGGACCAGGAGGATTTTACAATTTGAAGGACTTTCCAATATCAATGATGAGAATGGTAAAAGTTTGAAAGTAAAAATCGTTTATGATTATCCTAAGGAAGTTTTGGAACCTTGACACAAAGGACTTTCGATCAATTTTTTAAAAACCCAAGGACCTGGAAAGATGATTTAGTGGCAGTCGGTGGGGATTTTTCTGTAGAACGTTTGTTATATGCATACAAACACGGAATTTTCCCCTGGTCGGAAGATCCTGTCCGCTGGTATTGTTTAGACCCTCGTGCTATTTTTGATTTAAAAAGAGTTCATTTTTCTAAAACCGTTCAGAGAAAAGTAAAACAAAATAAGTTTCGCATCAGTTATAACGAAGCCTTTTCGATTGTGATGCAAGCATGTTCATATAGAGAAAAAGATAATACTTGGATCACACCTGGTTTTATCGAAGGTTATGCAGAGTTACACAGGTTAGGTTGGGCGCATTCAGTAGAAGTTTGGAACTCAGAGAATGTTTTGGTTGGTGGAGTTTATGGAGTTGCAATCGGCAAATTTTTTGCAGGGGAAAGTATGTTTTCCTTTGAATCCGATGCAGGAAAGGTGGGTTTATTTCATTTATTCGAAAAATTAAACCAGTCACAATTTGAACTTTTTGACACCCAACAGCTCAATCATGTAACTTGGCAATTGGGTGCGTATGAAATTCCTAAACTATCTTATTTGGATCGATTGGAACGTGCATTAGGTGAATGTGAACCTTGGATCATTCCACCTTCACACGACTAAATTCATCCAACTCCACTTTCCACAATTTTTGAACTTCGCCGGTAACACTTTTCCATTCCTTTTCACCTAACTTCGGAGCGCGATAGGGATCAAAATTAGGATGCTTTTCCCAAAAAAGATCCAAATCAGCTTTGGAAATGGTGGTTCTAAAAATTTCGGCTTCTTGGATTTCTGCATCAGGATTGTTTTCTCCCTGAATGAAAAAAGGTTTAGAAAGACTTAAGGAAAGTCTGTGGAACTGGTGGAGTGCCAAAGCATAACCAATACGAAGGAGCACCAAACTATGGTATTCAGTATTTGTTTTTCTGTAATCCGATGCATCATTGAATGTGAGTGCTGAATTACTTCCATAGATGATCTGTGCTTCGTGTTTTTGGTCTTTGTCTATTTCTGTTTCGAATCGTTTGAATTCTTGTCCTAATATTTTTGGTAAAACAAGATTCGCAAAACTAGGTAAATTTTCATGGTTCCCATCTCGGAGTGATGTGATCTCTTGTTTAGAAACATCTTTCGATTGGCAACCAATGAACAAAACAACAGTTACAAATAAATTGAGAACAAGTTTCATCTTATCCTTTATTTGACTTAATTTTGGCAAATTCTACATCAATGCGACCGGTTAACATTTTGAAATACATGATCCAATCGGAGATAAAAGAATAAAATGGATAGGTAAAGGTAGCTGGACGGTTTTTTTCCACAAAAAAATGTCCTATCCATGCGAAGAAATACCCACTAACAAGAGCAAAGGCTAAGATATAAAATTTACCTGTAGATAAAAATCCAAGGATACATCCTAACGCTAGACTTGATCCAACAAAGTGAAGTGCACGATTGAACGGATGGCTATGTTCCTCTAAATAAAAAGGGAAAAAATCTTTGAGTGTTTTGTATTTCTTTTCCATGTATGACTCCTTACACTTGATCTTAATCAATAATTGTACTTTGCCAAGACAAAAATGATTCTAATCTTAGAGTTTATCCCTAGTTTTTTCGTCTATATTCGATAATTCGGATATGATTTCAAATTTGTGTTGCGCGTTAGTGGGTACTGACTAATGTGCATTAACATTTAGAATCTAACAGAGAGTTAATTTTACAAAGAAAGCAGGAGAATGTATGAAACCTAAATCGATTAAACCGGATGAGCTGAGCAAGATTTTTGCCGAACTTAAAAAAGGCGAAGAGTCTGCTATTGGAAGCTATTTGGTCAAAGGGGTTCGCCTTCAAATCAGTAAATACAATCTTTCCGGTGCCGAGCGAGTTCAGTTGTTATACAAACGAAGAAGAGCCCAAGGGATGTGTATTGTATGCGGAAAAAAAGTCACAAAGAAGAATCCATCTACAGACCAACTCTATAGATTGTGCGAAGAACACCGCAATAAGATTGATAAAGGTTCTAAGTAACCGATTTATTTGAGAGAGTTTCCCGCCTTTCTATGCGGGAGCTCACTCCAAACTATTTCTCTCTCTTCCTCGGTCATCCTAGACCAATTTCCAATCTCTTCGATGGTTCGAAAACAGCCCGCACAGAGCCCTGAATCTGGGTCCATCATACAAACTTTGGTACAAGGCGATTTTAGTGACATAGGCCTGAAAATAGTAAATTTTTATAAATTTTCCTAAGCTAGTTTGGGAATCCGTCGATCCTTCCCATAAGGGAAAAGGAATTCGCATGTTGGATTGGGTAGAATCACTTAGAAGTTTATTTACTAATGAAATAGACTGTTACAAGCGCCTTCTGGAATTGGAAGGCAAAAAAAGAGCGGCCATCCATTCTGCGGACGGAAAAGCCCTCGAGTCCCTTGTCAAAGATAGTTATCATATTATGGTAGAAGCCTCCGAATTGGAACGAATTCGAATGAAGGCCATCGAAGATGTGTACGAAAAGGAAAAATTCACAAAAGACGAATCTTCCATCACACTTACTAGTTTTTTAAACCAAATGGATCGTGAATCCAATTTTAAACTCAAAACCTTTGCTTTAGAATTAAAGAAGGTCGTGGCGGATCTGAAAGATGCCATCATCACAAACGATAAACTCTTAAAAACAAGAAAAGAGTTTTTGCAAACAACAGTTGACTCTTTGCAAGAGTTATCCAGAGAAAAAGTTTATACCTCACACAAACAACCGACAAGGCGTGGGCAGGGCCAAAAAGGCGCGATCATTTTGAACGCGACTGCCTAGGAGAATCGTATGGGATCAACATTCCAAGGAATTGAAATAGGAAAACGAGGACTTTCGGTCCACCAACAAGCGATCCAAACTACAGGTCATAACATATCCAATGCGGATAACAAACATTATGCTCGCCAACGAGTCGTCATGAACAGTATGGATCCTCTTTATGAACCTGCGTTCAACAGAGCTGAGGTTCCGGGACAAATTGGACAAGGGGTCAAAGTTTCCGAAATCGAAAGAGTTCGTGATAATTTCATTGATGACCGTATCATTGATTCTTCTTCTCTCAAAGAATATTGGGGAAAAAAGAATGATTATTTATACCAAGTAGAAACTGTTTTTAATGAACCAACAGGAACAACACTTCGTTCTATGATGGATCAGTTTTGGTCTTCTTGGGAAGATCTTTCTAACTATCCTGAAGAAACCGCACATAGAGCCGTGGTCCAAGAAAAGGCGGAAGCCCTTGGTTCCAGAATGGAAGATGTGTATCGCAAACTTTCTCTCTTACGTGACCAGTCCAATCGTGAGATCGAATCCAAAGTAAATCATTTGAATACAGTCGCAGAGAATATCAAATCTCTGAACGAGAAAATCACAAAATCACAAGCATTAGGTGATAATCCCAATGACCTTTTAGACAGAAGGGATGAACTTTTGCAAGAACTTGCGGGAATGGCAGACATTACCATTGGTCGCAGTGATGAAGACGAACTAATGGTTTTTATTGGCCAACAGATTCTTGTCCAAGGTCAAAAGGTTCATAAAATTGATTTGGTCGGAAATCCAAATAACGATGGCCTTCTGGATTTAAAATGGTCTGAGACTGGTGATACAGTCCTTCTTCGAAAGGGAAGTATCCAAGCTTTATACGAAATCAGAGACAGAATCCTTGTCGAAAAAATCAATGCGGTGGATGCCCTTGCCATCAATGCGATGGATGTGATCAACGAAATCCATAAAGATGGATTTGGTTTGAATGGAAAAACCAATCTTAACTTTTTTGAAAGCAGAGCCCTTGCCACCAATACCTTTGGTGAAATTGATACCGATGGGGATGGATTAAATGATAAAACGGCTGTGTTTCGTGTGACAGGTCGCACATCAATTGATGCCGATCGTCCGATTGGAATCTCCGGAACCATGCGTTTTCTAAAAGCAAGTCCTGGGGGAGAAACTGAAATTTTAGTTCCTTACTCCAAAGATGATACTTTGAATGCAGTCATCAAACGAATCAATCGTTCGGAAACTGGTGTTGTGGCTTATATGTCGCATGACAACCAGTTGGCGCTAAAAGCAACCACGAACCCGCTGGATAAAAAAGAAAACTTTATGATTCGTCACTTGGAAGATTCAGGGGAACTTCTTGTGGGCCTTACAGGAATTCTAACGGCGACGGGAGTGGCTGGATCTTTTGATTACCGAAAAGTAGGTGAGATCAACAAATTCCAAGCTAATGCCCAGGACATCACTCTCACACCGATGTATCATCCTTCTTCATTCTTCAAAATGTCTGAGGATGTGAGAAACAATCCGGCAAACATTGCGGCCGCTCGTGGAAAAGATGTAAATGGATCTGGCGATTACAATTCGCCTAATGGGCAAAAAGATGGATCGAATGCCCTTCTCATCGCAGCGGCCCTACGTGAAAAACCGGTGATGTTTGATTATTCCAAAACAACGGATGATTTTTATAACTCACTCATCTCAAGACTTGGAACAGAGGCACGAGAAGCAAAACAAGAGTATACCACTCAAAATGAACTGATGGTGGAACTAGAAAACATGCGTCAGTCGGTGATGGGTGTGAACTTGGATGAGGAGATGGCCAATATGGTTCAGTTCCAACAATCCTATAATGCTTCCGCAAGAATGATTTCCACACTCAATGAAATGTTGGATCTCGTCATCAATAGGTTAGGTGTATAATCATGATCAGAATTACTAACATGATGCAAAATAATTCCTTGGTGCGGAACTTAAACCGCCACCAAGTGGCGATGGACGAAACCCAAACCCAACTCGGTACAGGATTAAAAATCCGGAAACCATCCGATGATCCGGGTGCGGCCACAAACCAAATGTACTTTCGTTCTCGCCTGAACGAACTTTCCCAATATGAAGAAAACATTGGGGACGGATACCAAAGGTTACAACAGATTGATGGTGTTCTAGACAAAATGGGAGAAATTTTCCAAAGGGCTCGTGTCCTTACAGTTCAGGCCGGAAACGGAATTTATCAAGGGGACAAGGGATTTGAATTGGAAGTGGCGATTGGTAAAGAGATCGACCAACATTTACGTGCCATTGTGGATCTTGCGAATGCTCGTGATGCTACCGGGCAACCTTTGTTTGGTGGTCATGTGATCGAAAGACCACCTTTTGAACCAATTGAATCTAAAATTAAGGGTCTGCAAGGCCTAGAACTCAAAAACCAATATGTGGGCGTTGAGTATCGCGGTGATATCGGTGAACAACTCCGTGAAATCGAAAAGGGCGAATACATTCCCATCACGATTCCTGGAAATAAAGTGTTTTGGGGAACCAACGTCAGTGTCACTTCCAAAGTGGATAACTCGGCTTACCAAGCCACTTCCGACCAAAAGTTCAAAATTGATGGGGTGGAGATTCATATCTCTGTCGGTGATACGATTGATGATGTGATTGATAAAATCAATAACTCTCCACTCGAAGTCAAAGCAAGTAAACTGGCCCAAGATAACATTTCGATTTCTTCCACTGCACCTCACCAAATTTGGTTGGAGGATGTGGATGGAGGAACTGTACTTCGTGACATTGGTCTGATTGAACCAAGTGCCAGCGAACCACCGAATAACTTTTCTAAGTCGGCAACAGTCACTGGACTTTCTGTATTTGATGTTCTCATCCAACTAAGAAATGACTTAATCCAAAAAGACCAAGAACGAATTGGTGGTAGGGATTTGGGTGATTTGGATTTGGCTTTGGAAAATATCCTCCGCCACCGGTCAACCATTGGTGCTCGTATGAATCGTTTGGAACAACATGAAGAACGTGTTTCTTACGATAAGATGTATATGACAGAACTTCTTGCTAAAAATGAAGGAATCGATTTCCCGGAAACAATTATGAATATGAAGTGGTTAGAAACAATTCATAGTTATGCGCTCAATGTCGGTTCTAAAATCATCAAACCAACTCTTATGGATTTCCTTCGGTAACGGAAACTAAATGACGGTTATATTAGAAAGAATAGAAAGTACAGGAACTAGAATGTCGGTAACGATTCACACAAAACCTTTCGGAACTATCCAAGTGGACTCTAAACAAATTCTAAAATTCCCACAAGGGTTACTTGGATTTGATGAATTTGATGAATATGCTCTCATCGAAGAAAGTCCAGAAAGTCCATTCAAATGGTTACAATCCACTAAGGAATCAGGCCTTGCGTTTATCGTCATCCAACCAGAACTGTTTATGAATGATTATAAACCAGCCGTTTCTGATGAGGAATTACACGACATTGGTCTTACCTCATGGAAGGAAGGTCTCATTTTTTTGATTGTTACCATTCCTCATGACAATCCCAAAGGAATGACCGCTAATTTGCAGGGCCCTATCATTTTGAATGGAAAAGAGGGGAAGGGCAAACAATGTATTTCTCGGGACGAAAATCATCCCATTCGAAAAAACATCATTGAATCTATGGAAGAGATGTCTTCCGAAAAGGTATAGCTCGTGTTAGTTCTTGCGAGGAGAAGCAACCAGTCCATTATGATTGGTGATGATATCGAAATCGTGATTGTCGATATCAAAGGTGACCAAGTCAAGATTGGTGTCAAAGCTCCCAAAAATGTTTCTGTCCATCGTGCAGAAGTATATAAAGAAATTCAGGAAGAAAACAAAAAAGCAGCCGGAACCAATATCAAACCAGAAGATTTGGGTAAACTTGGTGATTTGTTCAAAAAGAAAACTTAACTTGATCTTTCTTTCGATTTAAGTTTCTCTGGAGCCAAGCTCTAGGGAGTCACACTATCATTGAAACGTAAAATTTTAGTTTGGTTGTTGCCACTCATCGTAGTATGGTTCCAACGTTTGATTGGCCTTACTTCCAGGTTTCGTTTTTTGACAAACGAACAATACGAAGATTTATTCAAAAACAAAAAACCTTTTATCTATTCCATTTGGCATACGAACGTTTTGTACTCTCCGTATTTGCATCGGGGGAAAAACGTTGCTGTTTTGATTTCTGAATCCAAAGACGGGGATTATATCAACCAAGTCGTTCATAGGTTTGGAAACACAAGTGTTCGGGGTAGTAGTTCCAAAGGTGGATCAAAAGCATTAAAGGCTGTGATCCAACATTTAAAAAAAGGACTACCTGCAGCTTTTACGCCTGACGGCCCGCGTGGACCCGCCTTCATTCTCCAACCAGGAATCATTGCAGCAGCGCAGGTCACTCAAGTTCCCATTGTTCCCTTTCATTATGAATGTAGCAGGCAGTGGATTTTAGAAAGAGCTTGGGACAAACATAGAGTTCCTAAACCCTTCACAACCTTTGTCGTATCTTATGGAGAACCCATTTCTGTTCCTCGTAATTTAAATGAAGAAGAGTTTGAACAGATACGTCTAAAGGTGGAAGATGCTATGCTAAACAATCGGAACCGTGCGATTTTGGAAGCAGAAAGAATTCATAAAGGAGAATCCCAATGACAGCAGTGTTTGAAGATAAGGTGGTCGTATCCACAGCCAAAACAAAGTATGAAACTAAAATTAGCGCAGGAAAACATCATTGGATCTCTGATGAGCCAAAAGAAAAAGAAGGTACGGACCTCGGGCCAATGCCTACAGAATTACTTGCTTCTTCTTTAGGTGCATGCACTTCCATCACAGTAAGAATGTATGCAGATAAAAAAGAATATCCTTTGGATTCTGTGGAAGTTCATGTAACAATCGATAAACGATCGTCCGAAGACCATCAATTTACAAGAGTTGTGATTCTTTCTGGAAATTTAAGCACAGAACAAAGGGAAAGGTTACTTGCGGTTGCCAATGCTTGTCCGATTCATAAAATTCTTTCGGGAAAAATTGAAATTCAAACCTTTCTGGGTTAGTGAATGATTGCTAAACCCAAAGTGGGATGACTGTGGCAGAACCACCGTCCCATTCGATCTTTGTATGGAAATTTTTTCCTTCTTGGATCCTTGGGACTTTTGCTCCATTTACATAAAAAGTTCCGCCTGCGTATTCATGGGTTTCTCGTTCTTTCTTTTTGCTAATGGAGTGGTGCATATGACCCGAAAGAACCAAAGGAACTTTTTTCCCAATGGATTTTGCGTAATGAATGGCTTCTGTGAGATCCATATCTCCCCAATCCCCACCTTCTTTTTTAAATTCTGCTCCATAAATTGAATTTTTAGCAGCACCCAAACCAAAGGGCCCGTTATGCGAAAGAAAGAATAAATTTTTTTCTTTGGTTCCATCGATCAGACGTTTGTATTTATCGATCGATGTTACGATATTAGAAACCATATAGGTTTTTTTCATATAAGGTGCAAAACTGAGTCCCCCACCCATCGCATGAGGTCGACCAACGATAAGACTCAAATCCAATTCTTGAGACAACACTAGGGAACTGTATCCAAGTAAGCTGATTGGTTTTACCATGTTAGAAAGTTTTTTCATCCTTCTGATTTGGCCAATTTGCCCACTTTGGATCAGGAGTTTGGATTGGATCACTTCTCCAATGATAGATGTTAAACTCATCCCGTCCCAATTTCCCGGTATCATATACGCACGTTTGGTGAGACCTTGGAAAGAAAGTTTTCCAAGTTTTGGATTTCCACGAAGGTCTCCTGTAAAAAACAAACAATCATAATCAGAAGCATTGAAGTATGCGATATCTTTTTGGTTCCAATATCCGTGGATGTCACCGATCAATGCAAATTTCATTTGAGTTTGTCTCCTTATTTAATCTTTATTGCGAATGGAACTAATGGAATTACGAATGAGGTCTTCTGACTTTCCACCAATACGTACGAATGCAGGAGGTTTTCCAACGGGTGCCGAAACTTGGATCTTTCTGTAGCCATCATAAGTCGTTCCAGTCCACAGATGTAACCATCTTCCACGAGGAAGATATACTTCCTGAACAATTTCTCCACTTTCCACCACAGGAGCCACGAGAAGATCGTCTCCTAAAAAAAACTGATATTTGTATTTTAACAAATTTTTATCTTCTGGTTCGACTAGGTAATTGTGTCGGACTACTGGGATTCCTGTTCTTGAAGCTTCTTCCACCAAACTTTGAATATATGGTTTTAGAGCAAAATGGATTTTTGCAATTTTTGCAAATAAGGCAACTGTATCGTCATCACTAAGAGATTTGGTTCCATCCGGTTTGGTATAAGTATACACTTGCCAGTTTTTGAGAGGTTTATTTCCTTCATGAGTGCGGAAAACAGGTGTGAAAGCTGAGGCTTCTGCCCATCGTAATAGAAGTTCTTTGGATCTATGGTAATTTCTGAGTGGATTGGAAATGGTTGTGTATCCACCAATATCACTATGATTTAACGCATAACCGCTGATACCCGAACTTGTGAGTCCGATGATGGAAGAAGGAAGGCCATCATTGGTACCAAAGCTTACCATTTGGTCTCCTTCCCAAAAGAGAGTGGAGTGGGCATTGGAATAACTGTATCCAGCTCTTGTGAAGAAAACAATTTTTCCTTCCATTCCTGCTTCTTTTATGGCCTCTCGATTGATTTTTGCCCAATCTACTGGATAACGGTTGTGATAGATTTTGGCATCAATTCCAGAATACAATTTTGCATCATACGGTAACCATTCTCCAAAATCGGCCATCCAACCAGATAGACCCATTCCGATCATATTTTTTTTGATGAGATCCTTCGTCCAACGAACGGCCGCAGGATTGGTCAAGTCAATGAGGTAAGCGGGGAACCCAACGGTTTGGATAAGGTAATCCTCACCATTGGAATTTTTGACCAAGTATCCTTTTGATTTTGCTTCTGCTAGAAGCGGGTTTGTAAAATCATCTCCCGGTTTTTTAGGATCGGTATCGGCTAAGAAGGAATTAATATAACCTAATACTTGTACGTTTTGGTCATTCATTGACTTTACAAATTTTTTAAAATCAGGGTACAAAGAATCATCCGCATACCACCGCCATTTGAGTTGGTCGCCAAAATTGGTAACTCGGCGTCCACACCAATCTTGGATCCAAAGAGCCGTGACAGGATTACCTGCATCTTTTGCTTGTTTGACGATGGCAGAAACTTTTTCTGTTCCCCCTTGGACACCGAGCCAAGTTCCGTAAGCCCAATCAGGGAGTTTTGGGAATCTACCTGTTTTTTTAGTATATGCTTCGATGAGTGATTTAGAAGAGGTTCCAATCCAAATGGTTCCGGTTAGTGATTTTTCGGATTGGAAATCCCAAAATTCCACTTTTGTTTTTTTAGAATTAGTAAAATCAAAATTCGCATAACCGCTGTTTTCGAAAAAAACCGAACGGTTTTCGGAAGTGATGTAGTGGGGGATGGGAGCGTAAGTTGTGTATGCGTTTCCACCGGCACCAGCCATAAGATTTGCTCCGGCAGTGATCGGTTGGTCTCCCCGTCCTACTCCTTGTTCCTCTGTAAATAAAAAGGGAGTTTTTCCTTTGAGTTCATCATAAGTGAATTGTTCTCCTAAACCAAAGATTTTTTCATCAGGTGAAGAACCGTATTGGAACTGAATTCTGTTTAAGGTGGGATCAGAAAGCGAGATTTTAAATTCCACTTCGTTATCCGATTTAGTTTGGAAAAGAATTTGGTAATCAGTGGAACAGTCTTTACCACTTAACTTCCCTTTAATGGTAACTCTCCCAGGTTCTTTTTTGATTTCGTCTATGGATTGTTTAGTGCAAGATTTTAGTAGACTTTCTTTAAATTGAAAGGAAGCCATTCGGTATTTGGATATCGTTTCTTTGGTGTATGACAAAAGAAATGGCTCTTCAAGGGAAAGTTTGATAAAGTCTCTTCCCTGCGATTGGTTTCTTAATGTGAATTCATTTCTTGATTGAATCCATTGGACTTTTTGAGTGAGGGAATAAGATTCTTCTGAAATCGGAAGACTAGAAATGATGCGAGAGGCACATTCCAAAAAGAACAGTGATAGAGATAAAGAAATCAAACGAAATACCATCGACCCCTCCAGGAGCAGAGATTAGTGGATCGATGGTTTGAGGTTTCGTAAATTCTTTTTTAAACTTTCTTGCGATCGACTCCACCAACACGAGGTGCCGCCGCCGCCCCTTGTTTGGCGCCAAAAACAGCCACTGCTTGTTTTGGTAGGCTAGATTTTCTCCATTCAAACCAAGAACCTTGGTAAGTAGTGACATCAATATAACCGGCTTCACGTAACATCAGAGCAAGTAAACAAGAGCGAGCGCCATTGTAATCGTAAATCACAGTAGGTCGTTCTGGCATAAAAGGAAATCCATTCAGGCGTTTTTTGAAAAGAGAGCGTTCGATAAGATTTGCCTCTCCATCGTATAAGTTTCTCCAATCCCATAAAAATGCCCCAGGCAAACGTCCGCAAAGAGTTCCTTCTTCTGGAGCAGTGAGGCGAGGCAATCGGCCTTCATATTCGTCCATGGTCCTCGCATCAAAAATTTGGAGTTTAGTAAGATTTCGTTCCATAAAGGCTTTGTCTACAACGCCTTCAATGGGTTTTACTTTGTCTGCGATCGGAGGTTCTATTTTTAGATCGCCTTTGGCCTTTTTTCCAGTGGCAGGCCATTTTTGCCCAAGAACATAGGCATCCTTGATGCCCATCCCACGAAGTAAATACACCATCCGAGTGGAAAACATTCCCATTCCCTCGTCGAAAACGATGATTCGTGTTTTTTTTGATTTTTGAAATTCTTGTACTACGGCTACCATTGGTCCGTACAATTTCTTTTGTGATTCTGGATCAGATCCGAATGCTTTTTTGATAAATGGATAGTAGTAAGCACCTTCCAAAGTTTCTTCTTCATATGCTGATTGGGAACGACAATCGATGAGGAAGTCACCAGGTTCTATTTCGGTTTTTAGAAAGTTCCAGTTCAAAAAAGTATTCTCCTATTTCTTACATTACTTTTCCACCCCTCGAATTTTTGAAAGTCTGAAAACCAAAAAAAAAGTTCATCTCTGGTTTGAGACATAATGAGAAAAGAAATCAATTGGATGCCAGTTGATTCTACTGGGTAGACCAGCCGATAATCACTGTAATCGGTATTTCATGATTAGGCAGCTGCACATATACTTTGGATTGATTTTGTTTTTTTTGGCAACAGAAGTTGTTTTTGCGGACCGCACAAAGACTTATCTTTCGTTGCAATCGCTAAAGATGGAAGTGGAATCATGGAAGGAAAAAAAACCATCCTCCCAAATCAAAAAACAAATACGTTCGCATCAAAGGTTTCTGATGGATGATGGAACTTGTCAAATTGTACCTGCATCCCGTATTTCATCCGTCACATACTTTCGATTCAGTTGTCAAACTGATTCGGAACCTCTACTCATCCAATTCCAATCCAATCAAAAAAGGAAACTTGAAGTTGGGAAATTTCAATTGAGAGCCATCCATCATATCGGAAAAAAACAGTATTTAGAAATTGAAACCGGTCTTGTAGTGGGTGAAGCAAAAACACTGGCCAGATTGAATACGGATGATACCGAATTGGATTATCCTCCAAAAAAAGAGATCCCTGTTGTCACGGAAAACAAACAAACGATCAACTCATACAAACCCATTCAGAATCCTAATTTATTTTATTTTAAATCTATATCTCAAAATCCCAAAAGAAGAAAAGAAGTTCCTTCCAATATTGAAGTGTTTTTTGATTCTTCTTGTCCACTGGAGTTTATCGAAAAGGATGAGAGTTTTTATTGGGACCAAACGGTATCTTATGTGTTTCGTATTACGTGTATTCGCGATTCAGTATATAGTTTGATTCGCGTGCCATCAACTTCATCTGGTGATTTGGTAACTTCAAATACGATTTGGAAAGATCCAAAACCTGGTGATCGAGTTTTAGGAAATGCCGTTTTGAAAAAAATTACCGAAACGCAAACCTTTTGGGAGAAAATCGTTTTGTATTATGAATAAATTAATTAAATTCAGTTTTTTCTTTTTTCTTATGAGTTATTCTTTGTTGGCACAGGTAGATCCTGAACCAGCTGTTGATTCTATTTTTCGTTCCGTGGTTCTTATTCGTAATGAAGGATTTAATACAGAAAATAAAACTCAACCATGGATGAAAAAGAATTTGTACACGGGGTTTGGATCTGGATTAGTTTTACCAAACCAAACCATTTTGACAAATGCACATGTCGTTCGCGATGCCAAACGAATTTTAATCAGAAGCAGTTTTACTAAAAAAGAATATATAGCTGATGTTAAATATATTGGTTATGATTGTGATTTGGCTTTGTTACAAGTAAACGATCCTGAATTTTCGGAACAAACCACTACTCTTTCCTTTTTAGAAGGAATTCCAAATTTAGGTTCGGATGTATTACTATTAGGTTTTCCAAATGGAAATGATAGTTTGTCAGTTGAAAAAGGATCTATCCTTCGTTTTGAAAAAAATCGTTATACTTACTCTGGGTTAGATTATCGAAATGTTTTAAAGATCAACGCAAATATCCAACCAGGAAATTCAGGTGGCCCTGCCGTTCAAAATGGAAAAGTGGTTGGTCTTGTATTTCAAATTAGTACTTTAGAACAAGGAATTGCTTATCTGATATCAAATGATATCATTCGTCATTTTTTAGAAGATATCAATGACGGAAAATATGATGGCTTTCCTAACATAGGATTTACTTTTCAAAATGGAAATCCAAAAAGTTTGAAACAAGCCATGAAGGTTCCTGCCAACCAAACCGGAATCTTTGTGAATCGAATTTATCCTTCTTCTACGTTTTCAAAGGTTTTAAAAGAAAAGGATTTTGTCTTTGCAGTTGATAATTTATCTCTTTCGAATGATGGGGAAATTACTGAGTCAAATAAAAAAGAATTCATTATCGATTGGATCGAAAACAAACAATTAAATACCAAAGTGGCGGTAAGCTATTACAGAGCAGGCAAACGTTACGATGCGGAAGTGAACCTTCAGAAAAACTATGCTTTGGATTTATATCGGGACTCTACGGAAGATTATTTTTTACAGGCTGGATTTGTTTTTCAGCCAATTACGAGGTCTTTTTTTCATTCGGAAGATGGGGACTTGGATAGTTCTTTAAAATATCATTATAGTTATTTCATTCAAGATTTATTATACAGATATACCACTCGGGATATAGTGTTGAGTTATACATTCAATGATCCTGAAACTTCAAAGTATAAAAAGTATAAATACAAAGTTGTTGAGTCGATTAACGGAAAAGTACCGAAAGATTTAAATGAATTTAAAACTATTTGGAAAAATGAAAAAAAAGGTTTTATTGTTCTCAGGTTTCGAGGGATGGATTTGCCCATTGTGCTTAGGCCAGAGTCTATTTACCAAATGAACCAACGTGTGAAAAAAAGATATGGTGCAAATTATGAAGAGTTTTAAATTTATTTTTGTAATTTTTTCGATTGTTACCACCTTATTTTCGCTTGGTGCTGAGGATTTCGAAGATAAACGAGTTATCGAATCTAGGATTACATTCCAAAAAACAAGCCACCAAAATCCTTGGCTTGTAGGAGAACCTTTTTCTAGAAAGTTAAATTTAATTTATTTAGGCAAAGGCCTTTTTTTTGGAGTTACGTTACCAAAACAAAATCCCGTATTTGCTGAATTTGAATCTTTCGATTATTCAGTTCCCAAGTTAGGAATCAAATCTTATGATGAAGAATCAGGTTTTATTCTTTTGGAAACCAGAGAGGTTCCTAAACTCCCTAAATCTGTGGTTTTGGATTCCAAATCAGCCGCCAAACATTGCCCAACGGGTAAGTCTCGTTATGTATTTCTCCCATTTTCTAAAACGCCAATCAAAGTATTCTTACTTGAGAAAAAAACATCTGAAGAATCTGACTTTCTTTTCAAAAATCAAGTGTTATGTGGTGTAACTGTTGCTGAATTTTTAATTCCAACAGAATATGTGGAAGCATTTTACCGGACAGAGGGAAAACCGTTTCCACACCCAGGTTTGGTATTTGATGTGAATTTAACTCCATCAGAACGTGAGTATTATTCAAAAAATAATACCAACCCACTTTTAGTGACTGAGGTGGTACCTGGTGTTGGCCCTGCTTACAATTTGTTTCCTGGTGATTTAATCACAGAAATCAATTCAAGTCCTCTTTCAAAGATTGATGATTGGGATCGTACAGATAAAGTATATGATTTGATTTTGCGAAAACCAAATGGCACTTTGCGTGAGTTAGGTGAAACTGTTCAGTTGAAACTCCATAGAAATTTCCAAAACCAGAATGTAATTTATGATTTGAGAGCTTACGATTCGAATGATTTTTTAATTCCGGAAGAAGCCAAAAAAAGAAAACCATTGTATTTGATTGTTGGTGGATTTTTCTTTACGGAACTTACGAATGCGTATTTAAAAGAGTTTGGTTCCGAATACCGAGTGAAGTCGGAAAAAAAACTAGTTTATCTTTCCGACTACTACCAGAAGAAAGTGCACCCTGTTCGGGAAAAGATCGTGATTTTAAGTCGTGTTTTTCCCCTAGAAGGGAACCTAGGATACCAAGAATTTCAGGATTTGGTATTAGAGAAGGTAAATGGAACACGAGTTACGTCTCTTAGCCAATTAAAAACCCTGCTCCAGTCGGAAGAGACCACCTATTATGCGTTTGAGCTGTCCGGTGGAAAAATCGCATTTTTTACGCGTAGGGAAATTTTGGATCTCCAACAAGAATTGCAACTGACTTATAAATTGGGCCGTGCCTACAACTTAGAAGACTAAAACTTAAAAATAGATTTACAATTGTTATAGATTGGAGTTCCCTTTACTCTAAGACTCCACTCTATGAAAATCCTTTTTGTTGATGACGAAGATACAATCCGCGAATTGTTCTGGGAATACTTCAAAGATGAATTTAATGTCACCCTTGCTTCCGATGGGTTGGAGGCACTTGCGATTTCGAATCAGAATACTTTTGATCTCATTATTTCTGATATCAGCTTACCAAAATTAAATGGAATTCAATTCATTCAAAAACTGAGGGCGGACGGGAATCAAACCCCTTTTTTGGTGATTACAGGCGATAGTGACATTCAAATTGCTATCGACGTATTTAGAATGGGAGCAGTTGACTTTTTCCTGAAGCCTTTCCGAATGGAAGCGCTTCGTTCACGGATCAAAAAATTTGAAAATGCAGACATTGATTTAAGTCTTCTCTTTAATAGTGGTGAAATCATTCAGTTTAGTGCTGATTGTAGAATCAAACTTCGCCCACAAATTAAAAAATTAAATTCCTATATTGCTTTTATCGTAAAACAAATTTTAAATTCTCCCTTAGCGACTCATGAGGATTTGATTTCCATTAAAATTGTTTTATATGAATTATTGGCAAATGCCATAGAACACGGTGTAGCTGGTGTGAGTTATGCTGAAAAACAAGAGTGTCTAGAAGCCAACGAAGACTATTTTAAGTTAGTCGATGCACGCTGCGCAGAAAACAATTCTTTTGTATTTGTAGAAATTTCAATGGATGACGTTGGAATTACAATTGTGATTCGTGATGAAGGGACTGGATTTGCTGTTAGCCAAATACCAAATCCTGTAGTGAATCCTGCTGCCAATTTAGTCAGTGGAAGGGGGATCTTTCTTGCAAAGATGAATATTGATTCTATTGTTTATAATGAAAAAGGTAATGAAGTTAGGTTTTTCAAAACTTGGTACAAACTAATGTAATCCAATTAAAACTGGATCCCTAAGGAAAGGTAAAACCGAAGGTATTCTTTTTTTGGTTCTTCCTCTGTAAATGGTTCTGTAATCAATACACGGGTTTTGCGAGGATCCATCACCGCATAAGAAGCACTCGCTTGTGCAAATAACTTACCGAATTCATTCGATAAAAAACTAACTTTCCCGATGATCTCATTTCCTTTTCCTAATGCAGAATCGGACCGATTTAAAAATAAATCTGTGCGGAAAAAAGAATTCCAATCCATACCCATTTGGATTCCATAAATTCGATTTCCTTTGTTTTCAAAGTTGGGATTTTCTCGTGTGGGTACATCTCGAAACTGAGGTGGATTTACTAAATCCAAAGTCTGATATAATAAAAATGAAGAATATCCACCGAGAACTCTTGGTTCTGCGAAATTGGACGCATAACCATTGCTATTTGAATCTAACCTATCTTTTGAATCTTTTTTGGTCACAAGGCCTGATAAAGCAAAACTAAATTTTTCACCTTGGGAGTGAAGAGACAAATACCCCAAATAAGAATTCGTTGCAATTTGTTTTTCAGACCAGGGAGCCGAGGATGATTTTGACTCGCCAAGAAGCCGAATGCCCACCAAATCCAAAGCCCATGTTTCCCAAAATTTTTTAGATAGGAACTCCATTCCACTGTAGGAATAACGGCCAAAGACCCTTTGGCCAGAAAGAATTTGTCCGTTTGTATTATGGTTGGGATCTGTATATACATAATGAAAAAAACGAAACTCTTCCCAAAATAAAGTTTTTTCAGAACTGAGAAGACCTCCATAAATTTCTCTACGGTATCCGCTCCAAGGAGGTGCAGACCAGTTTTCCCATTCTGGTTTGGCATTTAAACGAATCCCTGTTATGCGAAGGCCGGATGAATGAAAAAAGGAAACGGATCCATAATTTGCCATTCCCACAAAAAAGAATCCAAACCGGTCCAACCGATTGAATCCACGACCCGCTTCCAAGGCCACTTGGATACCTGAAATTTCTTTTGAGGCGAGGGCAGTGATTTCGGAATCATAAATTGTCCTCACTTCCTTACCAACAATCCTTCCTTCGGAGACTCCCACCCTTGGTGCAACGAGGACTGCTAAATTCCATCCTTGGCTCAAATAATAAAACAAACTGGGAGTAGTTAGGATTCCTTGTGTGTAATAACGATTTGCCTTTTCCGAATCTAACCCTCCTTTTTGAGATTGGAATTTGCCTCCAGATATGAGATTTGATTGGAAACCAAATCCCTTCGCCTCTGGTCCCGTTGGAATCGATTGGGATCTTTCTTTGACTACCACTCGTCCGAAATGTCGATTGGCCCGGTCATCATCAAAAATAGAGTCAGAATAGGACTCAGCAAAAAGATTAGAAAAAAAAGAAACTAAGAGAAGGGAAAGTATCCCGATACTTGTAGGGATGAAGAAAATACTTTTGAAATACAGACATGGATTTCTTCTCATTTTCCCTCTTTTGTTGGTTATTTTTTCTTATGGGGAAGCTGACACTCGTTTTTCTCATGATTTGAGTCGGTTTTTTGAAAAGACTGATCATAGTAAAGAAGAAGCAGTCATTTATGTTTATTTGACCGAAGCGGAGAAAACGAAATTTTCTGTTCGTAGAAGAAAAGAACTTTCGCGAGCCATTGTTAGATTCTCACAAAAATTACAATTCCCCGATGGTACTCTGTTAGGTGGATACCATCCAAATTCATCATTGTTTTTATTAGCATGGGCAAAAACCAGATCGGAGTTCCAATCTAATTTATCACGTGGATATGGAATTTTGAGTTTGTCTGAAATGTTTGTTCGTGAATTTGAAATGTCTTCAGGTACTAAAATCAATCGGAATTATGACATCCAAAACGATTCGATCCAATTGAAGATGGTCATTTTGAAATTAAAAGAATCATTGGCAGCTGGAAAATCTGTTAAAGAGTCTTATCTGAAAATATATGAAGGTGATACATCTCCAAATGAATGGGAATTGTTAGAAACTAATTACAAAAAAATATATGAGTTTGTTACTTCCGAAAATAAGCCATAAAATAACCGGTTAATAACAGCCAAGATACTATTTGACCAAGAAACAATGAAATGGCGGCACCGTTGGCGCCCCAATCAGGAATGATCCAATAATCGAATATAGCTCCGAATAACAAACGAAGTAAAGCAAGGCCAGCTAGAAGTCTTGGCAATCCCAAAGCAAACAGCGCCGTCCCTAATGGTGCAAAAACCAATTGAAGTAAAAAGTTTGGATATAAAATTTTAAATACTGATATTGAGTTAGTGTATTTTGTTCCAAATAACAGTGTCAAGATGGGTTCTGCGAGTAAAATTCCGGGTGATAAGGCGATTGCTATCATTCCACCTAAAAATACTGACTTTTTTAGGACGTTCGGGAATTCATCTGTTTCGGCGAGTCGAGCAAGTTTTGGAAAAATAATAGAATTAAAAGTAGCAAGAATGATGATGAATCCACTAAACAATTGCAAGGCGGTTCCGTAATCGGCAACAATTTCTGGTGGATGAAATTGGTTTAAAAAGAAAATTTCCAATCGGTCAGAAAGGATAGCAAAAATTGATGCTGCAAAGGCCCAAAGATTAAAGAGTAATAGTTTTTTTTCATTAGTTCGAACTTCCGCAGGTTCTGCGGTGAAAGAGATCTCTTCTTTGCCAAAAAAGAAAAAAAACAAAAATAAAACAAATATAGGTGCGATACAAAAAATTGCTAGTATATCCATATATGTAAGCGGATGGATACTGGACTCAGATAAATAAATTAACAATAAAAGTCGAACTACATTTGGAAGCGGATTCCAGAGAGAAAGAGATTTGTATTTTCTATACGAAACAAATAAACTTTCGAAATAGGAAATAAATGAAATGATAATCCCACCAAATAACAAAAGTAATAAGACAAAGAAATTTTCATCACTGGTGAGATAAGTGATTAAACAAACTATCGATAAAAATAAAAACGAATAAAATTTGATTCTTAATGATGCACTCAGTATGGCACCTGGATTTTCTTTTTTCTCTGCCATAGGAGAAATGTATTTGATGAGTGCATTGGGTAGTCCAAATTCTGCGACAGCCAAAACAACTGGCAAAAAACCTAAAAAGTATTGGAGTTTTCCATTTTCCGCTTTGCTTAACAAATTTACGGAATAAATCATAAACACTAAATTGGTGATGGCGGATAAAGCTTTTGAGCTACTAACAAAAAAAGAGTTTTTGAGAACTCCTTCTTTTAATAACTCTACTTTTAAAAGTTGAAATATTTTTTTTAATTTTTGCATGTATTAGTTTTGCAAAAACTTTCCTTTTTGGATTTTTTGCAGAACCAATGGAACAAAAAACACCAATGTAAATCCAACTACTAAATAACGGATGTATCTTAAAAACAAATCATCTTTCCATATAGTATTTTTGATTACTATTCCTGGGATTATATAGAGTAATAAGATCAATATCCCTAATACTATCAATCGTATAAGAACCGTAATCCAAAAATTGTTAAAATTTTTAGTTCCGATAGTGAAATCCCATTTAGGAAGAGACCAATCTAAAAACTCTGGTTTACTAAATCTTGGATAAAACAGAATTCCAAGCCAAAAACCTGCCAGGGCACCACTTGCAGTTAAAACTCCCGACAAACTATGGTGATGTTCTATGGAAAGAAAGGGAGAGTCTAATGAGATCGGTGACAAAGTGACTACGATTCCTAACAGACTAAGTGTACGATAATTTTTAGTTAGTAGAAATGCTGGTACAGAATCTTTTTTATAAAATCGTTCGAGTAAAAATAAAAGAATCAGTAAATGAACCACTCCTAATCCAAAACCCAAACTCACATCGCCTAAGTAATGCACTTTGAGATACATTCTGGAAAATGGCATAAAAAGAATGATCAAAGCAGACAGTACTCGAAACCATAGTTTGGGAATTCGATAAGCTAACAGTCCCCAGACGACAACTGCCGAATAAGCATGACCGGAAGGCAAACCAAAAGCTTTTTCATCAAATGCCTCTGGATAAGGAAAAGGTCTTGGGCTTTCTAAATAAAATTTTAATAAAGATACCATCACTGCGGAAGTGAGTAGTCCCAAAGAAAGTTCAAAAGCGAGTTTGGGCCGGTAGTAGATGTAAACGAAGGAAATGAGACCGAGGAAAAAACTACTCCCTCCTAAATAATGGCAGATCGTAGAAATAGTAAGGACGATTCCACCGAGACTTGGATCCCAAATATGGAGAGAATCCAGCGGAAGGGGGGAAAACCAAAGGGAGGTCTGTGCGAGGAGGAGTTCTTTCATAGGAATTTCCATCTAAGATGAAAATCCAACTTGATTTCATAAAGTTTTATTTTGAAATATGTGATGTTTCTATGGATTCTAACCAAAACCCCGCAGATATTTTAGAAAGTCTCTTTGTCATTCCCAGGGAAGTTCCCAAAACCATCCTTCGTAACCTCCTGGAGCTCATTTACGATGTCAAAGTGGCTGGATCAGAAAACATTCCGGAATCCGGTGGGGCTCTCATTATCTCCAACCATACGGATTATTTGGACATACCTGTGCAAGGGGCATTTGCTGACCGAAAGATCGTTTATTTAGGCAAATATGAACTTTTTCACCCCCAAGAAGAGATTATGGCCGTAATCAATCATAAAAACTCTCCATTTAATTACCCCCCTTTAAGCCTAACCAAACCAGTCATTGAGGTGTTACTGAATTCCCTGGGGAGTGTGGTGAAAAAAAACCTAATCAACTGGGGAAGTATGCCCATCATTCGGAACGCCGCCAAGGATTCGGAAATGGACAAACGGGCGGCCATGGACTACTACGAAAAACTGGAAACCTACATGGTGGACCTCATGAAAGAAGGGGAACTTCTTTCCATTTATCCAGAAGGTTCTCGTTCGGAAACGGGTGAATTGCAGTCCTTTCGTGCAATGGCGGCTAAACTTGCCATCCGCGCAGGAGTCCCTATCATCCCGTCCGGAATTGTGGGTGCGACGAATATGTCCAAACCTAAGGCATTTTTAACCGGAGACGCTTTCAAAACCAAAATTCGTTACCAGATAGGAAAACCCATCCTTCCTACCGAGTTCCCAACGGGTCCAGAGAAAAAAGCGGCCAAAGAGCTGACAGAAGTTCTGGAAAATCGCGTCAGGGAGCTAATGAAACAGGCAGAATCCATACTTTAGTCTCGACCTTTCGAAAAAATATGGCATAGTTTCAAAAGCTATGTCATTCCCGTCACATTTTACAATTGAATCTCCACCAATCATTCTAGAACGTTGTTCTCTATGACCACCGAAATCTTAACTTACACCCCCCAAAACAAAATTCGCTTTGTGACGGCGGCCTCTCTCTTTGATGGGCACGACGCCTCCATCAATATCATGCGGAGGATTTTGCAACAAAGTGGGGTGGAAGTGATCCATTTGGGCCACAATCGAAGTGTCCAAGAAATTGTCCAATGTGCCATCCAAGAAGATGTACAAGGAATTGCCATCACCAGTTACCAAGGTGGGCATGTGGAATATTTTCAATACATGATTGATCTTCTGAAAAAAGAAGGGGCAGGTCACATTCGTGTGTTTGGTGGTGGTGGTGGAACCATTCTTCCATCTGAGATTGAAGTCCTTCATAAATACGGTGTGGCACATATTTATTCCCCAGATGAGGGGAGGACTCTCGGTTTGCAAGGGATGATCAATGATGTGGTCAAAAAATCTGATTTCCCTACTCCACTTTCATTTAACGGAGATTTGGCGTCTCAAATCCAAAATAAAAATTATTTAGCACTAGGACAAGCCATCACTCAGATGGAATTTTCTCTCCTGCAAGAAAAAACAAATTATTCCATCAATTTAGAATTTCCTCCACCGAATAAAAACATTCCTGTCCTTGGGATTACGGGAACTGGTGGTGCCGGTAAATCTTCTTTGACTGATGAACTCGTTCGTCGGTACTTACATGATTTTCCAAACCAAACCATAGCGATATTGTCAGTTGACCCATCTAAACGAAAAACCGGTGGGGCACTCCTCGGAGACAGGATTCGAATGAATTCGATTTTTAACGAACGAGTGTATATGAGAAGTTTTGCGACAAGAGAAGCAAACATTGCTCTCAATCGCAGTGTGAAAGGTGCCATTCAAATTTTAAAGTCTGCCGGATATGATCTCGTCATTGTAGAGACTGCTGGTATTGGGCAAAGTGATTCCGAAATTACGGAAGTAGCCGATGTTTCGTTATACGTCATGACACCTGAGTATGGTGCGGCCACCCAATTGGAAAAAATTGATATGATCGATTATGCTGATGTGATTTCCATCAACAAGTTCGACAAACGTGGGGCTCTTGATGCGCTTCGCGATGTTAAAAAACAATACCAAAGATCTCGTAATTTATTCAATGATACCGTGGATTCGATGCCTGTGTATGGAACCATTGCTTCGCAGTTCCAAGACGCAGGGACAGATGAACTTTATGCCCATCTGATTGGCGTTGTGATAAAGAAGTGCCAATTAGATTGGAAAACAAACTCAGCTAAAAATCAAAAAGGTGGAGAAGCCTCTGTTGTGCTTCCTCCGGATCGTGTGCGGTATCTCACAGAAATCAAAGAAGAAATTGATAGGAATGCCGATTGGATCACGAAAGAAGCGGAAATCGCTAGATCCGCCTACCAACTAAAAGGTGCCATTTCTGTTTTATCCAAAAAAGGAAAATCAACTTCTGACTTAGAATCCGAATACCAATTGTTATGGGATTCTTTGTCACTTGATTCACGAAACATTTTAGATACATGGTCTGAAAAAATCGAATCCTTCCGTAAGGAACAGTATTCCTATTTTGTTCGTGGGAAAGAAATCAAAGTTGATAATTATACAGTATCCTTAAGCCATTTAAAAATTCCTAAAATTGCCACTCCTCGTTTTGTAGATTGGGGTGATATTTTACATTGGTCTTACCAAGAAAACTTTCCCGGTTTTTTTCCTTATACGGCGGGAGTGTATCCTTACAAACGAAGTGGGGAAGATCCAACTCGTATGTTTGCAGGAGAAGGTGGACCAGAACGAACCAATCGCCGTTTCCATTATTTGAGTTCGGGAATGCCCGCCAAACGACTGTCAACTGCCTTTGACTCCGTGACATTGTATGGGGAAGATCCAGACATTCGACCTGATATTTATGGAAAGATTGGAAACTCAGGTGTGAACGTTGCCACACTGGATGACGCTAAAAAACTTTATTCAGGATTTGATCTATGTGATCCTTCCACTTCGGTTTCCATGACCATCAATGGTCCTGCACCAATGGTACTTGCATTTTTTCTAAATGCTGCCATTGACCAGGCTTGTGAAAAGTACATTCGTGCGGAAGGGAAAACAGAGGAAGTTAAGTCTCAAATCCAAAAGATTTATGCGGCTAAAGGACTAGGGGTTCCAGGTTTTGGTGGAGATCTACCAGAAACTAACGATGGTTTGGGGCTAATGCTTCTTGGTGTGACGGGTGATGAAGTATTACCTAAAGATGTGTATGCAAAATTAAAAAATGATGCCCTGTCCCAAGTGAGAGGCACGGTGCAAGCAGACATTTTAAAAGAAGACCAAGCCCAAAACACTTGTATCTTCTCCACAGAATTTGCCTTAAAGATGATGGGAGACATCCAACATCATTTCATTCAAAATGCAGTTCGCAATTTTTATTCGGTGTCAATCAGCGGGTATCATATCGCAGAAGCTGGTGCTAATCCTATCACTCAAGTTGCTTTCACATTAGCCAATGGATTTACTTATGTAGAATATTATTTAAGTCGTGGGATGGATATCAACGAGTTTGCTCCGAACCTATCTTTCTTTTTTTCCAATGGAATTGATCCTGAGTATTCCGTGATTGGACGTGTGGCTCGTAGGATTTGGGCGAAGGCAATGAAGTTCAAATACCGAGCCAATGAACGTTCCCAAATGTTAAAGTATCATATCCAAACATCGGGTAGATCACTTCACTCACAAGAGATTGATTTTAACGACATTAGGACCACATTGCAAGCGTTATATGCTATTTATGACAATTGTAATTCTCTTCATACCAATGCTTATGATGAGGCCATCACAACGCCAACAGAAGAGTCCGTTCGAAGAGCCGTTGCCATCCAACTCATCATCAATCGGGAGTTAGGTCTTGCGAAAAATGAAAATCCTTTACAAGGTGCTTTCATCATTGAAGAGCTTACCAATTTGGTAGAAGAAGCCATCTTAACCGAATTCAACCGACTCACAGAAAGAGGCGGGGTGCTTGGTGCGATGGAGAGGATGTACCAAAGGAATAAAATCCAAGAAGAATCCCTCCATTATGAAACTTTAAAACATACAGGTGAATATCCAATCATTGGTGTGAATACATTCCTCAATCGAAATGGATCGCCTACCGTCATTCCAGGTGAGGTCATTCGATCGACAGATGAGGAGAAAAGGCAACAAATTGGAAATTTGAAGGCGTTTCAAAAACGAAATGAAGACAAAACAGAGCTTGCGATTACAAAATTAAAACAAGTGTCTCGTGCGAAAGAAAATATCTTTCAAGAGTTACTGGAAACGGTGAAAGTGGCGTCCTTAGGGCAAATCTCTCACGCATTGTACGAAGTGGGAGGTCAGTACCGCCGTAACATGTAAACAAAGGAAAGGGTAGGGCAACTATCCTTGGTAACTCTATGATTTCTTGGGATTTAATCAAAAAACACAAACTGGGGATTCCATTACTCTGGGACATAACGATGGTTTTTGTTGTCCTTGGGAACTTAGCTCTCATCATTTTTGATTTGAGTTATTTGAGTTTACGACCGTTTTACTTTCATAAGTTTCCAGAAATTTTGGAACTTTACGACAAACCAATTTTAGGAATTGAAACTCACAGGACAACAACGGCTTACACTGATTTGGTGGATGATCTAAAATATTTAACGCAACTACGTGATGATAGTTTCCGAGAAAACCAAAGAAAAATTACTAGAGAAGAAATTTATAAAACACTTACTTCCCTAAAATCACAAGTATCCAGTGAAAAGTTTGATTTCTTATATCTTACTTTTGAATCGGCCATTCAAATTGAAGATGCTCAAGTCCGCAGAAAAAAAGTAGAAGATACTCTTGTTCAACTCAATGATTTTTTTAACGTTTTAGAAGAAACCGATGAAATCACAACTCTTGGTGACCTATCAGAAAAATATGCTTTTATCAACCGGTTGAGTGTTGAGACGAACGAATCCAAAGAAATTTTGTCCATTTTCCAAAAGATGGACAAACGGATGTTAGAGATTGTAGAAACTAATCCATTTGCGATGTCAGGCCAAACAAAATTTTTGAATGAAATCCAAACCAATATTAAAAGCGAATACCAAACTCATAAAACAAAGGCTCGTGATCTCAAACTCAGACAAGAACTAGATCCAGTTTTAAACAGGGATCGAATTCCATCCACGGTGGTGGCCTTTGCTTGGTTTTGGAGAGACCAAAATAGATCACTCGAACAAAAAATTGATTTTTTTAATTCTCATTTTAGAGAATATTTTGCTTTGAATTACTACCGAGCCATTGCCTCCGATGGAAGCCCTGTTAACAACTATTTGTTGTTAGATGCACCGTTTTTATTTTTCTTTTTGGCTGAATTTATCCTTAGTTGGCTGATTGCCATTCGTAATAAAACATATATCGCTTGGTTTTTATATCCCATTTATCATTGGTACGATGTATTGGGACTCATTCCCATCGCAACATTTCGTTTTTTCCGTTTGGTTCGGGTGTATAAAATTTATTTGATGTTACAAACCAATCAATTCACCCGTATTTTAGGAAATGATTTGATAAGTAAAACATTGCGCTATTATTCCAATATCATCAAAGAAGAAATTTCTGATATTGTAACGATTCAGATCCTTACAGAAACACAAAATGAAGTGAAGTCGGGTAACTCTCTTGACCAACTCGTGAATGCCATTGACCAAAACCGTGATGAATTAAAAAAAGTAGCGATCAAAAATATTGCTAAGTCTGCTCAGAATCCAAACTTACAAGCGTTAATTCAAAATTTAGTGACAGAAGTTTCGGAACGTGTTTCTGCAAATATGAAACCAATATCGTTACTTCCCAAAGACATGCAGGCAAATCTTACCAGACAAATTAGTTTAACGATTTATTCTGCGGTTTCACAAGCGACGGTAGCAATGGCGACAGATCCTTCAGGAAGAAAGTCAATTGAGAACTTAATTGATTATATCATCGATGAAATGATTCTTGTTGCACAAGATCCTGATATGATAAAACTGAATACCAACATTACTGTGGCACTCATTGAAAATATGAAGAAGTCGATTGGTGAAAAAAAATGGCTGAAAGCAGAAATCGGAAATAGTTAAACTATCCAAAAAAGCATTTCTTTAAAACTTTCGAACACTGTTTTAATAAGAAAAAAGTCTTGTTTTCTTCTGAAAACAAGATGAGATCGATCCACTTTGTTTTCTTTTGTAAATATATTTCTCATTTTGGTTTTCTTTGTTTTGTTAGGGGAAAACTTAAAAGCAGATCCAAATCCAAAGGTTGATTCAAACCATTCCAATGTTTCTAATTCAGATAAGAAAGATAAAACAAAAAAAATAACTGAGTCGAAATCAAAACATAAACCAAACAGATCTTTACACCTTAAAAACCAAAAAGGCTATTGGCAACCTATGGAACTTGTTTGGGATGAAAGTTCGGGTGCAGTAGCTCCTGAGTTTCGATTTGCAAAACAATACCAATTAGTAACACAAAAAAAGAAGATCATCCTATCGCGCCGAGTAGTGGAGAAAGGAAAATTGATTGTAAATGATTCGAATGAAATTTCACCGCATATATATCAGAAATGGATGAATTCACTTTTCCAATTGGAAATCAATCATCTTCCAATGGAAGAAATTCCTAAAGAACAATTGACAGGTGTAAGTTATAACTACGTCTCATTTTTATTTGGAGGCGCCAAATCAAAGTTTTATTACCAGTTGGAAGACCGAAAAAATCCGGATTGGAAACAAAAAAATAGTATCATACAAATCATAGAGAGGATGAAACCATGAATCTAAAACGAAATTGGAATTGGCTAGGACTTTGTTTATTACTGACAAGTGCTGTTTTTGGAGAGGAATTTGATCCAAGTAGTGTTCGTTCGCCTGGGTGTCAGCCGGGAACATTTTCATGTGGATACATTCCTAGTTCCAAAGAAATCCAAGATAGTATTCCTCTTAAAAGAGATTTTAATTCCTTTGAAGAATTACCCAAAGCCATTGATTTGTCTTCACAGATGCCACCTGTCGGAAACCAAGGTAGACAAAATAGTTGTGTAGCATGGGCCACTGGTTATGCGATCAAATCTTATTTGTTAAAAAACAAAGGACAGGCACCAGAATATGATCCTCCATTTGCTGGTGGAAAGGGAAAATTTGTTTTTTCTCCAGCGTTTATTTACAACCAACAAAATGGTGGAGAAGACAAAGGTTTGTACTATTATAAAACTATGGAATTTTTAAAGTCTAATGGAGCTGCTCCTTGGAGTAGTATGCCTTATTCTGATAAAGATTATCTCACGCAACCTTCACAGTCTTCAAAAAAAGAAGCACTTAAATACAAAATTAAATCCTTCTCTAGATTAAATTATAAAAATCCAGATGAGATTAAACGGGTATTAGCTGGTAAGAATGTTGTGATGGTAGGTATGATCATAGATGATGCCTTTTATAAATTAAAAGGATCTACAATTTATGACGAGAATGGTGGCCAAAGTTATGGCGGGCACGCCATGACAATTGTTGGATACGATGATCAAAAAAAATCAAAATCTGGAAAAAAAGGTGCCTTTAAATTACAAAACTCTTGGGGAACCAATTGGGGTGATAAAGGATTCGGTTGGGTTTCTTATTCAATGCTTGCAAAAGTAAGTCAAGAAACCTATGCCATTATCGATGAACCACCAACTCAAAGTACACCAATCCTTAATACGATACCAACAAAAAAACCAATCCTTCCTCCAGATGAAATTAAAGTATCAAAAGGAGAATTTGACTCAAAGATTATTTTAACTTGGAAAAATCAAGATTTAGCCGTTGCTTATTTGATTCAAAGAAAAGATGAATCTGAATTTTATGATCTAGCTTATTCTGATAAACCAAGTTTTATCGATGTAAACGTTTCACTTAACTCTACCTATGTGTATAGACTTGTATCGATAGGTACAGAAGAAGTATCTGACGTATCCTTCGATGTGGAAGGATTTACATCTGCTGAACCAAATCCAAACGGGAGTATCGGTCAAGTCGTAGGTCTTACTGGTTTGGTTTATGTGAGTGGAACCCTACCGAATGTAGATTTAAGTTGGTCTGAATTGGATGGAGCCAGTGGTTATACAATCGCACGTGCAGACTCATCTTTAAAATGGAAAAATATAGGTACAAGTAAAACTTCCCATTTCATTGATCCTTCTCCAAAAATTGGTGAATCAAATTATTATCGAGTGAGTGCCATTGTACAATTAAAACAAGCTGGTGTTTGGAGTGACGCAGCAGTGATTGACGTTGCAGACCAAAATTTATTGCCTAATCAAGTAACTCATTTAACAGCAACAAACGGAGATTTTTCTAATAAAATTATTTTGAATTGGAATGCAGCTCCTGGGGCAAAGATTTATTATTTATATCGATTTGATGAAAGAGCCGAACCTTCCGGCCAGTTTGAAATTTCAGGAACAACATTTACGGATACAGATCAATCCATTCAAAATGGTGACCAATTTTTATATACAATCATTTCTGCAAATGATCTTGGGTATGCGGAACCAAGTGAAGTGGTGTTTGGGAAAACAGATCCTAGTCTAACAAAAAGAGCGGGTGGTGTGACACTAAATCCTCCGAAACTGTTGACATCAAATCCTATTGGTAAAGATAAACTTGTAACTTTGAAGTGGGATTCTGTTAAAGATAGTTTTGAATATTATATTTATCGCAAACACTTAAAAGGAAAAGGGAAAGTTGGAAAACTTGAATTTGTTGCTAGCGTAGAAGGTAAAAAAAATTCCTATAGTGAAACTTTTCCAGGAAACGGAGGTGATTTGTTTTTATATACAGTCCGATCTAAATCGGAATTTGGTGCTGAATCGAAAGATTCCAATTTTGTTTCAATCTTTTGGAATGAACCGAAAACCCAAGTAAAGAAAAGAGCAATTTCATTGGAAGAATTACCTAGTTCCTTTGTAGGAACTTGGACTTCTATGTATTGGAATCCAAAATCAGGACCACAAACGGTAGAAATTGAAATTGTTGGAAATGGACAAGTTTTTTCCGCAAGATTAAAGTTAAACGATAAAGATGTTCGTCAATTCTCCGGTACCTGGACACCCGGAAGTCAAACGATTAAGACTAATGGATTTTTATTTGAAATATCTAAGTCTTTAGAAGGAAATTCTTTAGCTCAGTTCCAATCAGTTAAAGACTTTGAGAACGGCGTGGAACTGAGTTTTACGAAAGAGAAATAAGATTGTATCAATTAATTTGATACATCATTCAATAGATTGTAAAAACAACCAAAGTGCCTTAAGTTCGGTGTCTGTCAGTTGGCTTAAACTTTTCCAAGGCATTGGAAATTTCATTTCTGAACCATCGGGACGTTTTCCTGTTCTGATGGTTTGGATAAAGTTTGACTCCGTATAATTCGTTAATCCCTTTTTGCTGATGTCTTGTGCTGGTGGCCATTCTGGAGGAGCACCTTGGATCGGGCCTCCTTTTAAATTGAATCCATGGCAACCTGTGCATGTTGATGCAACATATTTTCCATATTCTAAGGATACAGATGGTGTAATGTTCGCTAGGTGAGTTGCTTCATGATTAATAATTTCTGCAGAAACTAAAACTGGGATTTCTCCAATTAAAAATAGAAATCTACCTAATGGTCCTGGGCTAACTTCTCCTTGGGCTTTATCTAATCCAGGTAAAGAACGTAAGAAGGCAATTAACTTTCCGACATCTTCGTTGGTCATACCTTGGAAGTCGGTAGAAGGCATAAATATTAAAGCTTTTCCATTTTTTCCCACTCCATGGCGGATAGCGATGGCAAGTTCTTCGTCAGTTCGATCTGAAAGAATTCCTCCCTTACCAGTTGTTAGGTTGGAGCCAGATAAAGTGCCAATTGCTGGATTTTCTATGAATGTTTTGCCACTTGCATTAGCGTCGTGACAATCGCCACAACCTCGCGACTGGTAAAGACGTTTTCCTTCCATGATATCAACTGGTTTGGAAAATTTAGGAATAGATACAGAATTCACTTTGTACGTTTTGTTCATACGAGCGGAACTCAATGTATAAATAGTGGTGACTAACACTACAAGAATGCTCGCTAAGGATAGAAAGGTAACGGTAAGGATACGCGAAATTTTTTTCATAGGTGGAGCAAAGAGACAAAAGAAGATGTTTTTGGTCAAGGGAGATTTGAGGGAGTTTTTGGGGCGGGTACAGATTGGATATTTGTATCCCCGCCCGATTGTAGGGTGGGGAACTAGACCCGCCACCCAATGACTACCTTCTATCATACCTCAGTCAATTTTGCGAGCACATCGATCACTTACAAAAAAAATCTCAAAGGAAGTTCATATTACTGCAAATAGTGACTCTGCAGAGTCAATGGCATAGTTTGAATTTTAGAACAATTAAATGAGTGAATCAAACTTAGGAATTAAATAGATAATCTTACTTGTTTTGTTTTCCTGAGTGCCTTAGAATTTAAAGAGTCATCGCCATCTTATGATAAAAATAATCAATCGGTTTCGCTTCCTTTAAATCTATATGACTAAAAAAATTGAATATCTCTTAAAGAATTCTCATCTACCTGGTCCAAGAGGTAATTTGGAACTTTTGTATTCATTTTCAAAAAATACAAACGAAAGTGAAGTTAATGAATGTTTATCTTTTTATAATGATGATTTGAGTAATTCTCCAGAAGAATTCGTGGTCATGTGTGGAATTGTAGGTTATTGCATATTAAATAAAAAGAATATTAAAAAAACATTAACTACCATAAGGAGATATGTTTCTCATAGTAGCTGGCGAATTAGAGAATCAGTTGCCATTGGTATCCAAGAAATTGCAGAAAACAACAAGGTGGAAATACTTACTAACCTTAAGAAATGGATGAATGGAAATGATTTAGAAAAACGAACAATTGTGGCAGCTTTATGTGAACCAAAACTTTTAAAGGAAAAAACTTTTAATATTGAATTAATAAAAATCCTCTATGAGCTTACAATGGCCTTCGACCAAATTGATGGAAAACTTTCTGAAAACCAAACTACTTTACGAAAAACGCTCGGTTATGGATGGAGTGTTGCGATTGTGCCTATTCCCAAAGAGGGGAAAATCGCATTTGAAAAAATTGCAAAATGTAATAACAAACATATCAAATGGATTGTGAAAGAAAATTTAAAAAAGAATCGGTTAAAGGTAATGGATAAAAAGTGGGTGGAGCAGTTACTCTCCTCTTTTACATAACAGAGAAAGGTTAACCTATATTTTGGATTCTAAATGTAGTCTAGAAACTCTGACAATGAACCAGTATCTATTTTTTCTATTTCTCTTCTCCCACCGCATCATCTGCAACAATTAGATGGTTGTACTTTTCAGGTTGGTTGGTTTTCAGATAAAATTCTAAAATAGTTTCTACATCGGCTTCGGTTTTCATAGCAAACCACTTGCCTTCTGGATAGGAAACTTGGATGGGCCCAAGTTCACAACGATCCAAACAGCCAGATTTTTGAACTCGAAACTTGTATTCAATTCCAGCTTTGGCAGCTCTTTGTTTGAGGAGTTTTAATAGTTCTATGGAACCTTGGTTCCCACAAGACACCCGTTCGCCGGGTGCCCTTTGGTTTTCACAGACAAAAACATGTTTTTCATAAAACATTGGTTTTTCTTTTCCTTAATTTTCTAAACCGCGTAGTCTTCCATGGGAATACAAGAACAAACTAAGTTACGATCTCCGTACACATTGTCCACGCGACCCACACTTGGCCAAAATTTACGTGTGCGTAACCAAGGCAATGGGTAAGCGGCTCGTTCTCTTGGATAAGCATGGTTCCAGGAATCGCTGATGACCATATCTGCCGTGTGAGGAGAATTTTTAAGTGGGTTGTCTTCTTTGGAAAGAACTCCTGACTCAATGTCTTTGATTTCTCCAGCAATGGCCAACATAGAATCAATAAATCTATCAAGTTCTTCTTTTGATTCCGATTCTGTAGGTTCTACCATTAGAGTTCCTGGAACAGGGAAAGACATGGTGGGTGAATGGAACCCGTAGTCGATCAGCCGTTTGGCGATATCTTCTACTTCGACACTGCTTCCTTTTTTGAATCCACGCATATCTAAAATACATTCGTGTGCTACTAGACCTTTGTTCCCACGATATAAAACAGGGAAGGAAGATTCTAATTTTTTAGCGATGTAGTTTGCATTGAGAATGGCAATCTTTGTTGCAAATTGTAAACCTTCAAATCCTAACATGGCAATGTATGCCCATGAGATCACAATGATGGATGCAGATCCCCAAGGAGCAGCAGAGACCGCCCACTGGCTGTTATTCGATCCATTTTCCACAAGACTATGTCCTGGAAGAAAAGGTGCTAAGTGTTCGGCAACGCCAATAGGTCCAACGCCAGGTCCACCGCCACCATGCGGAATACAAAAAGTTTTATGTAGGTTTAAATGACAAACGTCGGCACCAATATCTGCAGGTCTTGTGAGTCCAACTTGCGCATTCATATTGGCTCCATCCATATACACTTGCCCACCGTTATCATGGATGGTTTGGCAAATTTCTTTAATTGAGGCTTCAAACACTCCATGAGTAGATGGATAGGTTACCATGAGTGCACCCAAACTGTTTTTGTATTCAACAGCTTTTTTCTTTAGGTCATCTACATCAATGTTTCCATTAGAATCACAATTCACAGGAACCACTTTGAATCCAGCCATCACAGCAGATGCGGGATTGGTACCGTGTGCAGAAATTGGTATGAGACAAATGTCTCTATGCATATCATTACGGCTTTGGTGGAAATTACGAATCGCTAGTAAACCTGCGTATTCTCCTTGCGAACCAGCGTTAGGTTGGAGAGAGACCTCCGCAAAACCGGTGATTTCACAAAGCCATTTTTCTAATTGGCTAAAAAGAGTTCTATACCCTTCCGTTTGATTTTCAGGAACAAAAGGATGGATATTAGAAAGTTCTGGCCAAGTGACAGGATACATCTCTGTGGATGCATTGAGTTTCATAGTGCAAGACCCAAGTGCAATCATGGATGTTGTCAGAGATAAATCTTTGGATTCCAGTCTACGGATGTATCGTAACATCTCTGTTTCTGTATGGAAACTGTTGAAGACAGGATGAGTCAGATATTGTGATTTTCTCTCTAATAATTCTGGAATTTTCCATTCTTCTTTGGTTGTCAGATCTTCTAAATCAAAATGGAGAGGTTTGTTTTCATTAAAAATCTCTAACAGATCTTTGATGTCTTTTAGATTCGTAGTTTCATCTAGGGAAATACTGATCACATGACCAGAAACTTGTCTGATATTGATTTCTCTTTCTTCTGCATAATGAATGATTTCTGCAGAAGAAATTTTAGAAAGTTCTACACGAATGGTATCAAAGTAGGGATTGGAAATAATTTTGTATCCGAGTTTTTCAAGACCAGTGGCAAGAATCGTAGTCATACGATGTACTCGCGATGCAATTTGTTTTAAACCTTTTGGCCCATGATACACTGCATACATAGAAGATAAAACGGCAAGTAACACTTGTGCTGTACAAATGTTAGATGTCGCTTTGTCCCTTCGAATGTGTTGTTCTCGTGTTTGGAGGCTTAGGCGGTAACCAGGTTTTCCTTGTGAGTCTTTGGATACTCCAATGAGACGGCCTGGCATATTTCGTTTGTATTCTTCTTTGGTAGCAAAGTATCCGGCATGTGGTCCACCAAATCCAAGTGGCAATCCAAATCGTTGTGTAGTTCCCACAACTACGTCGGCGTTCATCTCACCCGGTGCTTTTAAAATCGTAAGTGCTAAAAGATCTGCAGCTACTACTGTTTTTGCTCCTACTTTATGGAGGCTTTCTATAAATTCACTAAAGTCGTAAATGGTTCCATCGGTAGATGGATATTGCACAATCGCTCCAAAAAAATCATTGGAAGGAACCATCTTTTTAAAAGATCCCACGACAATGTTGATTCCGAGTGGAATCGCACGAGTGCGGATCACATCTAGAGTTTGTGGATGAACTGATTGCGATACAAAGAATGATTTTCCTTGTGAATCCTCTTTTAAAGAGAAGAGCATATTCATCGCTTCTGCCGCTGCGGTTCCTTCATCCAGAAGAGAGGCGTTGGCAATTTCCATTCCTGTTAAATCAGTGATCATAGTTTGGAAGTTAATGAGAGCTTCCATACGACCTTGGGCAATTTCTGCTTGGTACGGAGTGTACGCAGTATACCAACCTGGATTTTCCAAAATATTTCTTTGGATCACTGCAGGTGTAATACAAGAATAATAACCTAGTCCCAAATAGGATCTGTAGATTTTGTTTTTAGAAACAATTTTCTTTAGTTCTCTTTGGAGAGCAAATTCCCCAATTGGATTTGGCAAGTTTAGAACTTTTCTTAACCGAATGTTTTCCGGAACCGCATCATTAATCAGGGCATCCAATTCCTTGTAACCAATTGTGTTAAGCATCGAAGAAACTGTTTCTTCAGTCACACCGACATGGCGACGGAGGAAGGTATCACTTGGTTCTAATGTTTCTTCGTAAGGGGAATGGATAGGTAATGTAGGTTTTGCGGAACTCACTTTAGAAAACTCCTATTAATCTAATTTAGATACGTATTCTTTGTATTGTGCTGCGGATAAAAGATTTCCGAGTTCAGATGTTTGGATGTTTTTTAATTTGACCATCCAAGTATCAAATGGTTCCGCATTCACTGCTGCTGGGTTGGAACCAAGACTTGCATTTGTTTCTGCCACTTCGCCAGAAATTGGTGAATACAAATCTTCTGCTGCTTTGACTGATTCAATTGTACCTAAACTGTCTTTTGCTTTGATTTGTTTTCCTGGTTTAGGGAGGTCGATGAATACAATGTCACCGAGTGCATTTTGTGCGAAGTCAGTGATTCCGATGAGAGCCACTTCCCCTTCGACTTTGACCCATTCATGTTTTTCAGTATAATAATATCCGTCTCTTGCTTGTGTATCTGCCATGATTTTTCCTCTTCTTTTTTACTTTCGATTAGCGATTGTTTCGAACACTGCCTTGGATGAAAGCGCCAGTCTCCACTTTTGCCAATTTCTTCTGCCCACGAATCTCCACAAATACTTCCATCTGGTTTTTGGCGAATTCGGTGTCGAGAATGGCAAGTCCTAGAGATTCTTTCCTGCTCGGCGAGTGGGTTCCCGAGGTAGATTTGCCAATTTCTTTCCCATCACTAGAGAAAATGGGGAAATTTTCCCGTAAAACACCGGGTTCTAAAAGGCGAATTCCCACAACTTTCTGTTTGGGACCATTCTTTTTATCCGCAATGATGCGCTGATATCCCAAGTAAGGGACTGGTTTTTCTTTCACGATAAAGTTGATTCCCGATTCTACAGGTGTCCATTCTGCATTCAGTTCATGACCATACAATGGGTACTTTGCTTCCAATCTTAGTGTGTCGCGTGCCCCAAGACCTACAGGAACCAAACCAAACTCTTTTCCTATTTCTAATAATTCTTTCCAGAGAGTGACACCGAGTGCATTCGATGTATAAATTTCAAATCCATCTTCTCCCGTATAACCTGTGCGAGATACGATGATGGTTTCTCCTTTCCAATTCATTTCTTCAAAATGATAGTAAAGAATAGAACTTAAATCTTTACCAAGATATTTAGAAAAGATTTCATCTGCTTTTGGGCCTTGTAATGCAATTTGATGCCAGTTTTTACTATCATCAACGATGTTTACGTTCCCTTTCTTATATGTTTCTAAATGTTTTGTGACTGTTGGATAATTGGATGCATTGGAACAAATCATATACTTTGAATCACTGAATTTATAAACGGTGATATCATCCACAAGTCCACCAGCTTCATTCACCACTGCATTGTACTGCACTTGGCCCACTTTCATACCAGTGATGGTGTTACAAGTGACTGATTCTAGGAAAGAAAGAACATCGGTTTCGTTTCCTGTGACAAAAATTTCACCCATATGGGATACATCAAAGAGTCCCGCAGCTGATCTTGTGACTAAATGTTCTTGGATGATTCCAGTATATTGTACTGGCATGTCCCATCCGCCAAAAGGAACCATCTTGGCTCCCATTTCTTTATGAATACTATGTAAAGGGGTTTGTTTTAGTTCCACGGCTTTCTCTCGATCAGACTCTGGAACCATTGAAAAATGGTTTCATCGTTATGGAATTGAATTTTTTTTAAGATATTATGTTAAGAGAAGTCTATCGCATCGAAAAAACCGGATCCATTGATCATCTACTAAGGAAATCGGAACTACTCAGGCCGCCCGAAGGTGATGAAGTGACTATTGAAGTAAAAGCCATTGGTCTTAACTTCGCAGATGTATTTTCGATTTATGGTTTATACTCAGCAACACCCAAAGGAAGTTTCATTCCTGGTTTGGAATTTGCGGGAAAAATCGTAAAAATAGGCGAAAAAGTGAAGAATTTTGAAGTTGGCGACTCTGTGTTTGGTGTGACTCGTTTTGGTGCTTATACAACACATCTTAACATTTCAGAAAAAACAGTATTCTCTCTTCCAAAGGATTGGTCGATGCAAGATGGAGCAGCTTTTGTTGTACAAGCGCTCACTGCATACTATGCACTTGTCCCACTGGGACAAGTGAAAGAAGGAGATCATGTTCTCATTCATAGTGCTGCTGGTGGTGTGGGAATCATGGCAGGACAGATTGCGAAGAAAAAAAAAGCAATCACCATCGGTCTTGTAGGTGATTCCGTTAAGTTTTCTATCTTAAAAGACGTAGGTTATGATTATTTTCTCATTAGGTCTCCTCATTTTAAACAAGAGATGCAGAAAATTTTATCAGAACATCCGTTAAAAATAGTTTTAGAATGTTTAGGTGGTCATTATTTTCAGGACAGTTATGATCTCTTAGCACCGATGGGAAGGCTTGTTACCTATGGAAGTGCAAACTTCACACCATCACATTCATTCCGAAATTGGTTTTCCATCGCATATTCTTACCTCACAAGACCAAAAATTGATCCATTATCCATGATTTCAGACAATAAATCAGTGATGGGATTCAATTTAATATGGTTGTGGAATGAAATTGATGAACTTCGAAAACATTTTTCTGATTTAATGATGTTATCACTACCAAAACAAACTATTGGGCATGAGTTTACGTTTGATTCGATACACGATGCACTCCGTACATTTCAATCAGGACAAACAATTGGTAAGATTGTTATAAAAGTTCCGTAGAATGTGTATTAGTCTGTTTTTTTATTTTGAATAAAAATTCATGCAAAAAATAAAATTTCTTTACATTAAAATTGATATGATTTAATTATGTCGTATCAATTCACTCTCTGTTTGCCAAGGACAGCCGTGTTTTGAAATCAAAAGATAAGGACGATCACAATGGTTGCTAAAAAGAAAGCCGCAAAAAAGAAAGCCGCTAAGAAAAAAGCTGCAAAGAAAAAATCTAAGAAATAACTTAGATTCGATTCTTCCTTCGAAACTATCGAAGTAAGATTGTGTGAACCCGCAAAACCTGCGGGTTTTTTCATTTATAGAGGTAAATACAGGAGAAAAATTAGGCGATTGCCCTTGTAAAACCCCTGCGACTCATCAAAAATCCCGATTTTTTATCTGAATTGGCTCTTTCCATTCCAATAAACTGAAAATGATCCTTCTTATTGATCGAATCAAAGAGTGCTTTCATCAGTGATTCAATGTTAGGATGCACTACGTTTTTATAACTTTTACGCGAATGATCCTTACCCCAGATCTCTAAATGGTCTGTATCAGGCATTTTTAAAATGAGAGAAGGCAGATCATATCGTTTCATCAGTACGTTGCAAACATCTTCGAAACCATACTCTGTAATAGAATTAAAATCAAAAAATACAAGTAAGTAGAGGATATTGGTTGGTTCGAGTCTTCCATTTTCATCAGAAATTTTCTGAATCCCATCTAAAACAACGTAACGCAGATTTTTTGTTTGGATCCAAAGTTTCTGATCTTCGTGACGTTTGAGGTTTACTTCTTCTGAAAACCGCTTTTGGAATACGGTAGAGAGGAAAAAACCAGAAGAATCTTGTCTTTCTTCGAGGATTCGTTCTAACGAAAAGGGTTCAAACTCTAAATTGAAGTACTTTGTATACGTCTCTGCCATATCATTTAGAGTAACGGTCAGATTTTAGAGTTTGAATCGGATTTTTTTAAAATTAAATTCTAGAAAATTAGAATTCTAACATCCTTCGTTCGCTGTCGTGAAAGAAACTATATCCTTCTTTTTTCCATGTCTCCCAAAATTTTGCAGAACCTTCTCGCATAAAACAAATTCGTTCTTCTGTGGAGATGGGAGTTAATATAAGAAAGTTAGCGCGTTTCCCATTCTCTGTGATGAGTCCGTGAAGGTTTGGTAGTGATTCCTTTAAACCTTGCTCTAATTCCTCTGTGACGTTACGTAGAACGAACCAGTTGAAGTCTAGATAGAGTTGGTCGGGATCTTTTCTAGGATTTTGGATCGTATGAGAATGACCAAACCAAATTCCTGTGTTCCAAGGAAACTTTACCATCTCACCCAGTACATGTTGGATCCATGTTTCTGATTTATCTTCTGTATCTTTTAAAAGTTGGATGGCAAATACGAGTTCGATTCTTGAAAAGTTTTCATAATCTTTATGATAGAGTTCAATGGATGGTTGGTTTTGTACACTCATCCCTATGGTAGAAAAGATTTTGATTCCAGGAAATTCCTTTGGTAAAAAGGAAGCAATTCCGAGTGAAGGATACTTTCCTCCATCAGCAGACCAATACTTTTCATGTTTCCCTAGTTTTGATTCTAAAAACTCCAATCTAAGCTTTTGTGCTTTTTTCCAATGATCTTTTTCCGCAACAGATTCCCAAAATTTACGATTGGTCTTCACTCGTTCGGCAATCACTCCATTATCTGGATCACCAAGTGGGGATGCCGTTGGAGCTTCTTCCTTTGCAAATTTCGCATACCCATGAATCCCTTTGATCCCAGACCAAGAGGGAAGGTAAGCTTGTAGTTCTTCTTCCACAAACAATGCCACTGCATCACCTTCTTCTGACCAAATGAAATGAATTTGATCTTCTCTGAGTGAACTTTGTGCTTTGGGATCGGTAATTTCTGATTTGGTTAAAACTGGCGCAAGGCCAACATCAAAATCTTCATCTATGCGGGCATCAGGTGCATCAATTAAGTTACGCACCCAAAGTGTTTTCATCGGCCACTCAGGGTTGTTATGTGATTGTAAGTATAAGTAAATGGTTCTTCCATCATCTTCTAAAAAGGCAGTAAAAGAACCGTAAGGATTTGCTTCTTGGTATAAAACTTTAGGGGTGCTTGGATTCATTAAAATTTATGAGGAACAACTCTCTCTTTGAATTTTGCAAGTAGTTTGGCTATGGTTTCATCCATCCCTTCTTCAAAATAAATATCAGGATAATAACCAGAGGCATTTCTTAGACCGATGAGTTCTGGTTCGTTCCACTTTCTATAACTTTTGAGTGAGTTCCAGACTTCTTCCGAAGGAGATTGGTTTTCCTTTTTAGCGTCGATGAAAGATTGAATCGTGCGTGTTGGGGTCATACGAGTATAGATTCTTTGGTCTCCAAGGGAAACCAACTAAAATTTTAGACGGTTTTGACAGTCGGTGTCGATTTTCATTGGATTTCTTTGGCAAGTCGGTGAAAAATTACAGTGACTTACTTTTTTCAGGCAACCCATTTCGAAATCCATGCACTTATTTCAAAGAACTGAATCAGAAAATCTTTTACCTTACGACGGAGTTTTGTTGTACATCCCGAATTTTCTCCCCACAGAAGAGGCCAAAGATATATATTTTTCCCTAATGGACGGGATCGTATGGAAACCTGATGAGGCCATTCTCTATGGAAAACACATTACCACCAAACGGAGTGTGGCTTGGTATGCGGAAAAAGGATTTTCTTATCGGTATTCGGGAACGACCAAAACTGCCTTACCTTGGTCACCTGCACTTTTAGAATTAAAAACAAAAGTGGAATTTGCCTCCAAAGAAAAATTCAATTCCTGTCTTTTGAATTTATACCATGATGGAAGTGAAGGGATGGCTTGGCATAGCGATGATGAAACGTCATTACGTCCCAATTCTACCATTGCGTCCGTAAGTTTGGGAGCAGAACGAATCTTTCGTTTCAAACATAAAAAATCAAATGAGCAGGTGGAATTACATTTAGAAAATGGAAGTTTGCTGTTAATGAAAGATGTCATCCAAAGGCATTGGTTGCATTCCCTTCCTAAGGCGATGAAGATCAAACGACCAAGAATCAATTTAACATTTCGTCAATTTGGAATTATATGAAATCCTTTTTGAACAAGTAGTTCTCGAAACTGGTCTTCCGATTTTTCATTCCATTGCAGTAAAGTTTGATAGGGATCTCCTTTTAAATCTAATACTTTGCAAAATGCTGGTTCTGTTTTGATCCCTTGTTTTTTTAAATTACGGATTTCTTCTCGGAATGTTGGATCTGCAAATGATAAAAATCGATTTTCCACCATCATATGAATCCACGCATATTGGTCTGTTGGTTCTACTGATTGCCCAAAGATTTCATAACTAAACTTCTTTGTTTCAAATCGACAAATTAATGTGACGCATAGTGCAATGTTTTTTTCAGAAAAACTATAATTTGGCATGTTACGAAACTTAGCATAACAGATCTTTTGTAAATGGGCAGGGTTATTAAATTTCACTAAGATATCGACATCGCTAAAATCTGTATCGATATCCAATGGAATCGTACCTGCAAGAGTTGGTTTGAAACCATGTAAGGATTTTAGAATTTTCCATTCGTCTAAATCCTTTGCTAAGTCCTGTTGTTTGTGATTCCCCGATTGTAAAAATTCAATTTGTTGGAACGGGTGGGAAAGCAAGGATTGCATATTATGTCTCGTGCGCTCGGTCTCGGCCCCCACCCTGAATGGGTGGTGGAGGCGGGCTTGTGGGGGTTCATTCCCGGCCCAACGCCTACCATAAAATCTAACTCTTGTCTCTTGGAAATCGAATCTCGCCAAAAATTCTAAAGAAAACTTCGCAGTTTCGCCAAAATCTTCAATCGATTCACAAACAAATCTTATAACAATCCTGCACTTTCCATTTGATTTACATGGTCTATAAAAGTTTCAGTTAACGGTCGATAGGTTAAACCTAGATTCGTTTTACTATACTCATTGTTTAAGTGTAGCGGTTGGCCTATGTTATTTTTTGTATATCCCCAAGATAATCCAAAAAATGGTCCAATCAAATATACGAGAAACTTAGGTAAAGTTCCGGTGGGAACAGAATATTTGTTCCCAAATTTTTCTTTAATGATTTTTGCGACACCTAACATTGGTATAACTTCCGCAGAAGTGATATGTCTTCCTTCGGCTTTTGGAGTAAACCCTGCTAAGATATGTGCCTTTGCAACATCTCTCACATCGACATATCCCATTTTTGTATCAGGGACACCAGTGCGAAAAACTCCCTTCAACATATTTTTCATAAACTCTACACTCGTTCCATCCATTCGTTTGGAAACGGAAGGCCCCATTACAAAAGATGGATTGATCACAACTAAATCCCAACGAGATTGCCTCTTTTGAATTTCCCAAGCTTCTTTTTCAGCCAAAGTTTTGGAATAAGCATAAGGTTGGTGTGTAAGATTACTTGTAATATTCCAATGTTCTTCCGTAAACGTTTGGTTTGGAACTTGTAACGAGTCTATATTATCGCCATGAATTGCTGCAACACTGGATGTTAGGACAACTCGCTTAACAGTAGAAATACGATTGCAAGATTCAAGAACATTTTTGGTTCCTTGTAATGCTGGGTCTATCAATTGTTTTTTTGGATCTTTGACCCCAGCCACAAAAAACGGAGACGCTGTATGGATCACAAGTTCGACACCTTCAATTGCCTTATCAAAACTTCCATCTAACATTAGATCTGCTTCAAATAAACTAAGTTTATCTTTAAACTTTTCTTTTAAATCTAACAAATGTTGAATTTTGGAATTATCTTTTAAGCTACGAACGGTAGCTCTTACTGTTCTACCATCTTCTAACAAATATTTGACGATCCAGGACGCAATATATCCCGATCCTCCTGTAACAACAACTGGTGATTCTGGATTGATCGATTTCATATTGAACTTTAGACTCTGAGTTTTTTAAAAGATATATATAAATCCTAAATAAACTTTTCCTAACAAAACAATGATTTGTTTGTTTTTGCCTGGGCGAGGCCCAAGAGGGCCCGGGCTTTTTCGGAGTCCGCGTTCGCTCCCGTCTCTGGTTGTGCACTTTGTGCCCACCAGAGACCAAGTCCTGCAAATCCCTCTCGCTTGGCATCCAACCTTTTATCAAACTAGAAAAGGTTTGCCATCGCCACTTGTTTTTTTGATTTTTGACGGTAATGACGCAAAAATCGAATCCATTTCAACTTCGAAAAATTTCTAAAATTGGAATCCTTCTCTTACTCCTGATTTTTTGTTCTCATTGTGTTCTTCGCCCTTCCGGGAATCTAACCAATTACGAATCCTACTTTCCTCACGATAATCAAACAAATCCCATATCAAAAGGAAAAGTCAGAGCTACGTTTTTGGGTACCTCCTCTATCCTGTTAGATGATGGAGAAACTCAAATTTTAACTGATGGATTTTTCTCAAGACCATCTATATGGAAAACAGCATTTTCCAAAATTGAATCAGAACCAAAGACTGTATTGTCAGTTATTGAAAGAGCAAAAATCAAACGCCTAAAGGCAATTTTTGTTTGCCATTCTCATTATGATCATGTTATGGATGCACCATTTGTCGCCAAACAAACGAAGGCGATATTATATGGTTCTTCTTCTACTCTCAATGTAGGAACGGGCGCTGGGCTTACCATAGATCAAATGCAAAAATTTGAACCTGGAAAACCTATCTCCATTGGAAAGTTTAAAATCACAGTTTTGGAATCCAAACATACCCCCGCTTTCCATATCCTTGGAAAAACAAATGCAACGGATCCAAATCATCCGAATATAGATTCTCCCCTCGTACAACCTGTAAAAGTTATGGATTTTATCGAAGGTGGGACTTTTGATTTTTTCATCCAACATGGAAAAAATAAAATTTTAATCAAAAGTAGTACAAACTTTGTAGAAGGAGCTTTGGATAAACTCAATGCGGATGTTTTGTTTTTAGGAATTGCACAAATTTCTCTACAGCCAATCTCCTTTCAAGATGAGTATTACAAACAAACCGTACAGACTTTAAAACCCAAATTATTAATTCCGATTCACTGGGATAATTTTTTTAAACCACTTTCGGAACCACTGGAACCCAATCTTCAATTGGGAGATGATTTTGATGCCAACATGAAATCCATTTTAAAAAGATCGGAAGGACAGAAAATTGAAATCAAGTTATTACAAGGTTTTGAATCCATTGATTTGTTTTAGAGATACTTGAAATCTATAGGCATCCTTTACATCGCATTTTTTGTTCTAGAGTTGTATTGGTTTACATTTTTAGAATTTTTAACTTAAGTTAAAAATTAGTTAAGGATTCCTGAACTCTATTAGATTAGAAGTGTCCCTATCATTTTGGAAATGGACACATTCAATCTAAATTACGCGAGCCATCACCATGTCGAATTCAACTTGGAACCAAAATCATTTTGTTCTTTCCCCTTGCCAAATTTTAAAACGATACCAACCCGGCCGTTCAAAATTTTTTAGAATGATCACGCTGTTAATGGCTGTGATCATTTCAATCGTATTTTACCAATCATCCATCTTTGCAAACTCAGAACCGAAACCAAAAGTTTTAATCGTTATGAGTGCTGCCGATATAATTTTGTTAGATGAAAATCAAAACCATCCTACGGGAGTTTTTTTAAACGAACTTTTCCATCCTGCCATTCGTCTGTATCAATCAGGTTTTGCATTAGAGTTTGCCACTCCCAATGGCAAAAAAGTCACACTGGATCCAGAAAGTTTAAAAGATAAATATTGGAATTCGAAAGAAGAAAAAGAAGAAGCCATTCGTTTTTTATCTTCACTCCCTTCGTTTCAAAAACCAATCTCACTCGAATTGGCCATTAAAAATAATCAAAGTTATATGGGTTTACTCATTCCTGGTGGACAAGGGCTGATGACTGACTTGTTGTATGATCCAAATCTTACTATTTTACTTTTAAAATTTCAAGAACAACAAAAAACAATCGGTTTGGTTTGCCATGCACCGGCTTTGTTACTCACACTTCCTTCCCGTTTTAAGGGAGAAGGATTTTTGTTCCAGGGTTATCGTGTGAACTCTGTTACTAAAATAGAAGAATGGTTTATCGAAACCTTCGTGATGAATGGAAAACCTAAAGTTCGAAAAATTTCTGAGCTACTAAGGGAACGTGGAATGTTGTATGAATCTTCTATTTTTCCAGCCAGTGGATTTGCCATAAGAGATAGAAACTTAGTCACTTCACAAAATCCATTTTCTGGAGAAGAGTTCACCAAACTATATTTAGATGCACTTAAGGATTCTCTAAAAAAAACCTCTTTTTGATTCGACTGAGTGCCACGTTTGTGATTCCTAAATAGGCAGCTTGGTCTATTTGGGAAATACGATTTAAAACATCGGAATATTCCTGAATGAACTTTTTATATCTTTTTTCCGGTTCCAGGAGTAAAAAATCTGCGACCCGTTCTTCTTTTTTTAAATACAAATGGGAAAGAAATTGAATGAGAAAATTTTGATATCCATTTTCTTTTTCCATTTTTGATTTGAATTCGTTTGCCATTAATACAATCACTTGACTTGGTTCTATTGCAATGATAGAATAAGGAATGGGTTGGTTTTCAAAGATACTTGGTATACTTCCCAAAAGTCCATCCTCAAAAATAAAGGATTTGATCCATTCCTTTTTCCCATGTTTATAAATGAGTTTAAACCCGCCTGAAACAACCAAACCAACGCTATATGAAAGAATTCCCTTTTTGGCAAAAACTTCTTTTTTCTTAAGTTTGATTGGTTTGCCGTGAGTCATAAAAAACTCACGGATTTCTGCGGAACCAAATACTTTGGGTAACAAAACTTTCATTTGATATGAGTTTTAAGATTATAGAATTTAAGAGCCTGTCTACCGATTCTTTTCGGTGGTTCTTTGAAATTTTCCATATACCCAGCAGGGTATATGTGTCTAATCTATAGGAGTTAATTTTATGTCGGAAAAATTACCTAAAAGTTTTGAAGAGTTGATACAAACGCATGAGAAACCGATACTTGTGGATTTTTGGGCTCCTTGGTGCGGTCCTTGTCAGATGGTGGCTCCGGAACTAGAAAAATTGGCAAAAGACTGGAAGGGGAAAGTTTCGGTAATCAAAGTCAACACTGACGAAAAACAAGAGATTGCGGGAAGATATGGCATCACAGGAATCCCTACAATGATTTTGTTCAAAAATGGAAAAGAGATTCATCGTATTTCGGGTGCTATGCGAAGTGAAGAAATCAAAAAAGTATTTGGCGGAATGATTTAAGATCGGTCAATTTTTTGCTTGTATCTAGCGAAAGTGTATTGGATTCTTTGTTTCTGCCGAGGTACAACCTTTGAAAAAAATAATCCTAACACTTTTGGCTTTCCTTGTCCTATTTTGTAAGAATAGTCCTATTGAAAATTCCATTGTCATTGAACGAATTCAAGCTGCATCATCAGCTGATGGCACAAGTCCTATCAATGTATTCATTTCCGGCAAATACTGGAAACCCGAATCGAGTTTAGATGGAATTACGATTTTTTTCTCAAATGGAGCCAAATGGAACCAGGCAGGTAAAACAGATGGACGCTCATTTTTTAATGAAATCTTAATCGAATGCAAAGATAAAAAAGGCTTTGTTGCTTTTTATAAGGACGGTAGTTATGCGACAAATTTTGACTGCTCAAAAGAAACTCCCCAAAAAATCCGATCCAATGGAGTACGTGTAATTTATTTATTACCTGAATCTGGGAATGGAATCCAAACAGTTTCATTTTTCCAAAATGGAAAAAAGTTGGATGTAGTGTATCCTGAACCAATCACAGGAGAAGTAACAGCAAGTAGCACACTTCCAAGTTATCCCGCCTACGGCATGTTCGATGGTAGTATCGATTTTGCCTGGGTAGAGGGAGCTCCCACGGATGGAGTAGGTGAATCTTTTGAAATTGAATTAGAAGATGAAATCGATTTATCTGGAATTGAGATTTTTAATGGTTACCAAAGATTGGATGCATTATTTTTTAAAAATGGATCAGTGACAGAGTTACTCATATCAAATGATTCGGATTCTTTTACAATCAAAGTAGCGGACAAACAAGGTGGACAGAGAATTTTTTTTCCAAAAACTCTCTCGGGTAAAAAGTTTAAGTTTGAAATTCAAAAGGTTCGCCCAGGAAAAACCTGGAAAGACACAGTCATTGCAGAAATAATTTTACTCGGTGAAAAGGGAAAACGTTTTACCGTAGTCGATAAAAATGCAGATGAATTCAAAAAGTCTGTTCTTTCAAAAACAAAAAATACAATTCTTTCAGGTTTCGTAAACAAAGCAGTTTTTGGGGATGTATCGGAAGGTCGATTGGATTACGTATTTCGTTCCAACGGTTCTTTTGTAATTTGGAAAGATGATGTATCCGAAAAACGAGTATTAGACGGAAATTGGGTATTACTTGATGCGAATGCTTCGGAAGCTAAAATCAAAATATTTGGAAGGGATCATAAGGTTGTGACACAAAGTTTGGATACGAATAGCCCTTATGCAGAAACCACGGAAGAAAAATCGACAGTTATCTTTGGTGATACACTCATTGTTAAAAAGTCTGCTAATGGATTGCAGATGATTGGCAAAAAAGTCCAAATCAAAAACTAAATTCTTTTGTTTGGTAAGGATATTTATTGGTATGGTGTCCAAGCAATTTCCCTCTTAGAATCGGGGAAATTGCATTCACCTGACCATTCACCTGTTTTTCATATTGTTGCTTTTTTGTTTCAGATTTTTGGAGTCAGTGACGAAACTTTAATTGTTTTTCAGATACTAACGACCGTTTGGCTTGCATTTTCATTGTTTTTGGCTCGGTTCATAACAATGGATACACAAAAAGGATTTAGAGTCCTTTCTTTGGGAATACCTAGTATTTTGGTTTTTGTTTTGGGATTTTTATATCCCAAACAAAGTTGGGCATTGGGATTTTTAATTCTTAGTGTTGGATTCTCTTTTCCCATTCCAACAATATCATCATCATCCGCTTCTTTTTTTTCTACTTCACTACTTCGATTCCGACTGCGATGGATTGCATCTGCGGTCTTTTTTTTATTAGCTTTTTGGCTTCACCCTATGGTGGCTCTCCTTGGTTTTGGTGTTCTTGTTCTTTACCAGATTCCTGAAAAATTCTATCCAGGGATTTTGTTTGCAACCATCCTCTTTCCCTTTTTATTCCCCGAAGATCCGAATGGAAGGTTTTATACTGATAAAGAAAATTTTCCTCTATCCGCAGCTTTTGCGTTAGCTGGATTAGGAATCCTTTGGGACTGGGCATTTTTAGTTTTTGGATCTTCTGATTTAAAGTTCAATAGAATCCGTAGAGCCTTGGCTTTTTTTGGGTTTTTATTATTATTGCCAATCTTTCATTTTGCTGACATACAATACCGGATTCTATTGAGTTTAATCCTCCTCTCTCAAGTTTTTATTCAGTGGAATCCATTTCAAATTTTGGTTCGGACTGTTAGTACTGGGCTTTGGATTTTTTCTATGTTTACGAACCCTAACCAATTTCGTTATTCTTATGAACAAATGTGGATTCCTGGTGAATCAATGGCATCAGTACCAAACAATGGTTTGCTTGTCGCCCACCATGGTTTTTGCGAATACTATCATTTCCAATTTCGCAAAGACTGTCTTTCTTTCGAACCAGATACGAAAGCCATTTCTGAATTACCAAAAGGTACAGAAATTTATCGTGCTGTCTATGGAATTCGGTATGAGAATTTGATAACAAGCAAAGATGAAAATAAAAAACCTATTTTTTCGTTCATCCAACCGTTAGGTGAGTATCAACTGGTTCTAGAAGAGGATTGGAAAAGATACCGTTTGTGGTTGGAAAAAAGAAATTCAAAACTTTTAATGATAGCAAAGTCTTGGAAAAATCCTTATAAAGAACGTCCTAATTTTATTAAGAGAAAACATACGAATGGGATTTAATTTCAAAAGAAAACCTATCCATGGAATGAACGAAAAAGTACATCGTAGTTTTTTGCGTTTGTTTTTAGGAAAAATTTACTTCCAGTGGAAGCGGTATGTTGTTTGGATTTTGGAACAAAAATCATTTGCTACCAAAAGAGTTCTTCCGACAGAAATCAAAAAAACATTTCCTATCTCAATTTTTCAACACTCGTCTCCCATTTATCGCAAACTAAAAGACGTTCCCATGTATCTGCAAGAAAACAAAAGGGTAAATCTAAACATCGCCATCTCTAAGTTAGATGGATTAGTATTAAATCCCAATCAAGTTTTTTCTTTTTGGTATTTGGTTGGGAAACCAACGAAAAGAAAAGGGTATCTGCCAGGAATGCAACTTAGGAATGGAAGTTTTATTGAACGTACCGGTGGCGGACTTTGTCAAATGGCGAATTTGATTTATTGGATGACTTTACATAGTCCGCTCGAAGTGAAAGAGAGATGGCGCCATAGTTTTGATATTTTTCCTGATTCGGAAAGAACACTTCCTTTTGGCTCAGGTGCCACTTTGTCGTATAATTATATTGACTTACAAATTAAAAATACAACCAAACAACCATTTGTTTTACATCTTTGGGTCGAGGATGATTTTTTAAAAGGGGAATGGCTGACTGATCTAGAAGTCCCTTTTTTTTACCAAGTCTACGAATCGTATCATGGTTTTCATGCAGAACCTTGGGGAGGTTATACCAGAAGGAATACCATTCGCAGAAAAAAAATTTCTAAGGACAGAAAGGAGATTTTGAAAGATGAATTGGTAACAGAAAATACTGCTTGGATGATGTATGAACCACTTTTGGAATCCAAAGAATCAAATTCTAGTTCTTCTGCTCCCGAATGAGACTTCAAGCCATTGGTCAATAGTTTTACGAAATGTTTCAATTTGATAATAAGAACAAAAGGAAGGACAAAATGAACCTAAAGAAAATTTTTCTATCAAGTAAGTTGGTAATCGTACTTACTGCATTACTATTTCCATTTACCTTTGAAACTCAGGCGAAAGATAAATCTTTTGACTTAAGCAAACCCGTTCTGATTCGACCTTTCGGAGATTCTATTACTTATGGATTTGGTTTTACAGACTGGGGATTCTGTCCCGTTTATCCAATCGGACAATTTATTTGTATGCCACCAAACCAGGCTGTCGGAGGTTACCGAGTTTGGATGACTGAATTTGCAATTACAAACAAAGCATTAACATTTGCAACAGAAGGATATCAAAGTGGAGGTTCTAATATTCAACAATGGATTACAAATACACAAACTCACGATGGTTATCCTGGATGGAGAAATGATCAGCTGCTTCAAATAGCTAATTATCCGAGTTTTGCTGACATTACTCTCGTTCATGCCGGTACAAACGATTTAATCCAAGGAAAATCTCCGAATAATGCGATTATCGATCTATTTAAAGTTGTTAATGCTCTACTTGCAAACAATTCGAGAACTCAAATCTTTCTCGCAAAAATAATTCGAATTTCACCGACTGCTGCTACTAAATTGCCGAATTATGAAACTCTAAGTAAGAATATCAGAGATTATAATCAGCTAATTGATACATATTGGATCAATACAATACCAGCTCTTAGATCAAGAATTACCTTGGTTGATATGCACCCTATCCTAAATCTTCCAGAAGATTATTTTGACGATGTTCATCCAAGCCCTTTAGGGTATATGAAAATCTCTTGTACTTGGATTAATGCAATCAAAAGTCAAAAAACCAATCCAAGTGATCCTTGTAGCGGAATCGAAACAGATAACATAAAAGCAAAAATTCTTCCTTCCGAGCAGGATATTAAAAAGATGCAACCTACGGACGAAGAGTTAGATAAAGTCTTAAACGGAAAGTTTGAATTCAAATAATATATTAATCAAAAACTCAGTCAAAATGTCCTTCAGTTAACGTACGCTAATTGAAGGACTGCTGGATTTCTTCTCACTCGACCTATTCATTAGATTCGACAAATTAAAGACACCGAATTGGCATTCCTAATGATTTGGGCGATCTATTAAAAACGACACTTTCTCCCTTACAATTTAGAAACTCATTCAATTGAAAAATCACTACAAACCCGAATTTCCTGTTCGAGTTATGTCAAAAAAAGTTTTTTTCAGAACCAAACCCAAGAACTTCTACTAAATTTATGTACCAACGAGACAGTACAATCAGTCTCATAAAAGAACCAGCCTGTTTGATGTTTAAAGTTGACCATCTGGTCAGCGTTTATTTTTATTTGCCTTGCCGAGGACTGGTGAAAATTATGTTTTTAGACCTCTGGAGAATAAGATGAGCTTTGCTGAGCTTTCGATAAAACGACCCATTTTTATTACCTGTACAATTGTTTTGATTTTGATTACAGGTTATCTGTCCTTAAACAAATTGGGAGTCGACTTATTCCCCAATATTACAATTCCAGTGGTGACTGTCACTGTTCCTTATCCTGGAGCCGCACCAAACGAAATTGAAACATTGATTGCGAAACCAGTCGAAGACGAATTGTCTACGATCTCTGGGGTGAAACGAATCAAATCAATCTGTAACGAAAGTTTGGGGACTGTCGTAGTTGAATTCACAATGGAAACAGATGTGAAATACGCAGAACAACAAGTTCGCGACAAAATTTCTGCGGTCAAACCGAAGTTACCCGATGATGCAAAAGAACCTATCATCAGAAGGATTGACCCTGCCGACCAACCAATTATCATCTTAGCATTAAGAGCGGATCTTCCTGAAGCACAAATTTACGATATTGCCAACGAAGAGATTAAACAGATATTACTCACAACACAAGACGTGGGAAACATCACCATCTATGGTGGACGAAAAAGAGAAATTCATGTTGAGTTGGATCGGGATAAATTAAAGTCCCATATGATTTCTGCTTCTATGGTTTCCAATCGTTTGGCTTCTGGTGGAACCAACATCCCAGCAGGAAAAGTAAGCCGCTCGGACAACGAATTAGTATATAGAACCATCAATGAGTTCAAATCCCCTGATGAAATTCGAGACACTCCTCTTTCTCTTTTTGGGAATGAAGTTCCAATTAAGATAGGTCAGTTGGGTGAAGTAAAAGATACGATGGAAGACGAAGCTTCCAGGGCTTACTTTAACGGAAAAAAGGCGGTCTTTCTTCTTGTATATAAACAATCAGGAGCAAACACGGTTGCTGTTGCCAAGGCGATTAAAAAAAGAGCAGCTGATATCAATAAGGACTTATCAAGAAGAGATGGTTCTCTTTTTCTTGCGATCGCAAACGACAACTCCACTGCCATCGAAGACAATATCTATGATGTAAATGAAACAATTTTTATTGGGATTGCACTCACCATCATCGTAGTTTTGTTATTTCTGGGTAGTGTTCGTTCCACTCTGATCACAGGGCTTGCACTGCCAAACTCACTACTTGGTGCCTTTATTTTGATGGCGATTGCTGGTTTTACAGTCAACGTAATGACACTGCTCGCACTCAGTTTGGCGGTTGGACTTCTCATCGATGATGCGATTGTGGTTCGGGAAAATATTTTCCGGCATAGAGAGATGGGAAAAACCGCAAGACAGGCTTCCATTGACGGAACCAAAGAAGTAACTCTTGCCGTCATTGCAACGACGATGGCTGTCATTGCCGTGTTTATGCCGATTGCGTTTATTAGTGGGGTTGTTGGTCAGTTCCTACGAGAATTTGGGCTTACCATTTGTTTTGCCTTACTCATCTCCCTTTATGATGCCCTTACCATTGCGCCAATGTTATCTGCTTATTTTGGTGGAGCTGTTGCTTCTCATGGTGGTGGCCACGGCGGAGGAAATTCTCATGGTGAACCAACTGCTTCCAAATCGAAGAAAAAATCTAGAGAGGAAGAACTGATTCATAGTGGAGCCCCCGCCGAACGAGGGAAAGTTGTTCAAATTTTGTTTCTGATTTTTACTCCTGTTCGCATCCTTCTCAATGTATTGAGCTTTGGATTAGATAAAGTGCTGGTCGTATTCAACAAATTCCAAACAAAACTAGAAAACCTTTATGCAAAAATTTTAAAATTTACTCTACGTTTTCCAATTTTGATTATTTCTGGGGCGATCTTTTTATTCGTATTTAGTATTTATCTTACTAAGTATGTTACAAAAACTTTTTTACCAGCACAGGACCAAGGTAAGTTCCAGGTAACTTTGGATATGCCACCTGGTACATCTGTTGATAAGATGGCTACGGTTGCAAAAGAAGTGTATGAAAGCATTTCAGCACACAAAGAAACAAAACAAGTAGCCATGTTCAACACGAACCGAACCACTTCTATGTTTGTGGAAATGGTTCCTTCGAAACAAAGAAAGGTCAACACTAGCCAATTCAAAGACATTTTAAGAAAGGAACTGGCAACCACTCACCGTTATGCAACTCCTATCGTAAAAGATATTGATAACGTCGGTGGAGGACAAAGACCTTTCGTACTTGTTGTGAGCGGACAAAAAGGTGAGGAAGTACAAGAATACGGTTTAAAACTTTTAGAAAGATTGAGAAAATCAAAAGCTTTACTCGACGTAGATACAAGTTACCGAGCAGGTTCTCCTGAATTTCGAGTGATTCCTGATCGTGCCAGAGAAGTCATGTTAGGTGTTTCAGGTTCTGCCATAGGTATGGAACTTAGAACTTTGATTGAAGGAACAACACCAGCTGTTTACAGACAAAATGGTGTGGAATATGATATCAGAGTTCGATTGAAAGAAGGCCAAAGAAACTTAAAAGAAAGTTTTTACCAATCCTATGTTCCGAACTTCAACAACATCATGATCCCGATTAAAAACGTTGCTACTTCCGAAGAAACAACGGGACTTGCAACCATCAACCGGTTGAACAGAAACCAATCGTTAGAAATTTATGCGGATATGGCTCCGGATGGTCCAGGGATGGGTGGTGCGATTGAAGAGATAACCAAAATCACTGAAACAGAACTTCCTCTTCCATCTTCCGTAAGAATCAATTACCTGGGACAAGCGGAAAACTTCAAAGAGTTAGGTTCTTCGATGGCGATTGCAATGGGTCTTGGAATCCTATTCATCTATATTGTACTTGCATCTCTCTATGAAAGTTTCATCACTCCGATTGCCATTATGTTAGTGTTGCCATTGGCTTTATGTGGTGCCTTCATTGCACTTTTCCTCGCCAACGAGTCGATGAATCTCTTTTCCATGATTGCGTTGATTATGCTCATCGGTGTCGCTACCAAAAACTCAATTCTACTTGTGGACTTTACAAACCAGTTGATCCATCAAGGAACGGAAATGAAAGAAGCGATCATTGAAGCGGGCCGGGAAAGACTTCGTCCAATCCTTATGACCTCATTTGCGTTAGTTGCCGGATTTTTACCAATTGCCATTGGTTTGAACGAAGCATCAAAACAAAGAACGAGTATGGGTTGGGCGCTTATCGGTGGTGTGATTTCATCAACACTACTCACTCTGGTTGTGGTTCCCGCTGCCTTCTCTTATATTGAAAGATTAAACAATTTCATCAGAAGGCATTCACCAAACCCAGACGCAAAATAGAATCGTAGAAATTTCATTTAGAAAATTCTTTTCAACGACCCCACGTTATGTGGGGTTTTTTGTATTCAGACCATCATCTACAAAATCATTGTGAAACTCTTGGGCACCATCTCCGGCCATCAGTCGACGAGGGCGCTCCTTCTGTCCGGGGTGCAAGTATAAATAAATTATAACCTGAATTTCCAATAAAAAATCTTGAAGATTGTATAAATATTACGAAAATTATCTTCTAAGTTATGAAACTTTTCACGATTGCAATTTGTTTGGGATTTCCTTTTTTATCTTTGGTTGGCGAACCAAAGGAAAACAAACTAGTTGTTTTGGATCGTAAGGCATACGAACAATCTGTTCAAAAAAACCCAAATAAAGAACTCATTAACTTAGAAAAGAAAATTCCTGGCATTACTTTAGATATCAAATATGCCACTCCAGATAACTTTACAAAACAAGTTATCTATCAGGAACCCAAAGCATATGCTAGAAAGCCAGTCGCAGAAGCACTAAAGAAAGCTCACATTGAATTTCTACAACTTGGATATTCGATCAAAATTTTTGATGCATATCGACCTTATGCAGCCACAGTCAAATTTTTTGAAATTGTAGGAGATACAAGGTATGTGGCCTCGCCCAAAACCGGATCAAGACATAACAAAGGTTGTGCGATTGATCTAACTTTAGTGGATACAAAAACCAAAAAAGAACTGCCGATGCCAACGGAATATGATTCCTTTCGAAAAGAAGCTTGGGCCGAAGCCCCTGTTTCTGATCCTGAAATTTTAAAAAACCGAACTACATTGATTCAAGTGCTCAAGCAATATGGATTTCGTGTGAACAAAACAGAATGGTGGCATTATGATTTTTTGGAATGTTCTGGGTTTGAGGTACTGGATATCCCTTTTGAAGAATTGGAGTAGGGTTTAGACTTCCACCCAGATAACATTCGTTTTGGGATCTGATAAAGAAATCCCATCTTCTTCTAAACCCTGCAGATGCAATTGAATGGCTTCCTGGATGAATGTTTCCACTTCTTTTAACGAATCGCCAACGGTAAATACACCTGGTAAATCAGGTACGTGTGCAGAGTATCCGGTATTAGTTTTCACAATTTCAACCATATATTTCATGTTCGTTAATCCCCAATCCCTGCTTGTTTTAAGATACTTTTTTCTGTTTTAATATCAACTTCTTTTCCCAAACCATGGTTTGGTACAGTGACACGCCCTATCTTCTCTGGATGTTTCAGTTGCATGTGGCTTCCTTTTTGAGAAAAAACATATCATCCATCTTGAAAAAGGATCCCCAAGATTTCTCTAACCTTCTTAGGCATATACTCGTGAAGTTGGAATTTTTAATTTTGGTTCTTAGTATTTGGACAAATCTAGACCACCCAACTCCTGCGCCAGCGATAGAAGCGGAAATCCGAAGGATTGGAGCGGATAGCGCGGTCGTTACTAGAGGGAAACTTTGATCAACTAACGGATCCGAGGCGCCCCACAAAAATAAAAGAATGTAGTTAGAAAATAAAAAAGCACCGAAGCTTCCTCCGATGCTTTTAAAGTTTTTGATTCCGTTAAGATTCTGTATTAAAAAATCAGGAAGAAATCAAATTTTAATTATACTGCGTTGACGACTAAATCTCCACCGGCTTTTACTTCGCCAGCTTCGTTTTTTGCTTCTACGAGTACGGTTACGGTTTTTTTACCATCTTTTTCAAATTTCTTTTTGATGGTTCCAACGATGGTTAGTTTTTCGCCGAGTTTCGTCATGGCTTTGAAAGTCACACCAAAGTATGCGATGTCTTTTTGTTCTGCCCAAGAAGTACAAAGTCTTCCCACTTGGGCCATAACGTACATACCATGAGAGATGGTTCCATCAAGACCCGCTTTTCTTGCGAAATCAGGATCGTTGTGGATGGGGTTAAAATCTCCAGATGCTCCCGCATAACGAACTAAATTTGCATGTTCGATGACTGGGATGTCGAGGGATGGAAGGGACTGACCAACTTCTACTTTATCAAATTCGATTTTTGCCATTGTTAGCCTCCTGTATTAGTCCTTACGAATGAAGATCGCCATCTCAGCAGAAAGGATGGGGTCATTTTTTTCATCATAGATGGTTGTTCTGAATGTTACGATTTCTGCTCTTCCCGATTTTACATCGGCAATTTCGGACTGTGCGTACACTTTGCCCGGATACAGAATTTTGTGGTACGTATACTCTTCTTTTAAGTGAAGGATTTTGGAAAGATCGATACCAAGTTCGGCCATATCGTTCCAAATCTTTGGGTATCCCCAAAACATAATGACTGTAGGGAAAGTTGGTGGAGCAGGAACATCAGAGTATCCAGCTTTTTTTGCTTCTTCTACGTCAAAATAGATTGGGTTTTTTTCGTTGATGGCGAGGCAGAATTCTTTGATCTTTCCTCGTTCCACTGTGAAATCAAAACGATCTAGTTTTTTTCCAACTATATCTTTGGTTATTGCCATTGGCATTTATCTCCTTAATGTTTATCGATCCAAGAAACTAACTCTTTCAAGACGATTGCTCTATCTTCTGGAAGTTCGTTCATGGTTTCGTGGTACAATCCGTCAAAAATTTTCATTGTTTTGTCTTTGGAACTTACCTTTTCGAAGGCTTCCAGTGTTCCTTGAACCAGTGCGATTTGGTCTTCCTTTCCATGGAACATATAAATTGGTACAGTAATTTTTGCTGCCGATTCTAAAGCAAGGGTATAACAGTTGAGCAAATAATCACCTAAGTAAGCACAAACATTTCCATGTACTAAAGGATCTTTTACGTAGGCTTCCACTACCGATTTATCACGTGAAATTAAATTCACATCAAGTCCAGTAGGAATGGTGAGAGTAGGAACAAGTTTTGCCAAAAATCCACCGGCACCTTTTTTAATATCCATGACTAAGTCGGTTTTGACTTTGATAGGAAGGGCGCTACAGATATAAGCATCTAAATCATTTTGGTAGTTATCAGTGGCAGTGTAAAGGAAGGTAATGGCTGCTCCCATAGAATGACCAAGCAAAGTGACTTTGTTTACGCCTTCGTTACGTTTGGCGATATCAATCATTTCTTTGAGGTCAGCAAAAAAATCAGAAAAATGAGTGATGACCCCTCTGCGTCCATCGGATTTTCCGTGGCCTCTGGCATCGATGAGGTAAATGGCGTAGTTACGTTCTGCCATTGCTTCCAATAAAAAATTGTAACGGCCACCGTGTTCACCAATTCCATGGTGGACCACAAGGACACGTTTGACTCCCGATTTAGGTCGGTAAATTTGATAGTAAATTTTACCTCCGTCTTTGTTTTGAAAGGTAGACTCCTCACGGGAGTAGGCTTGTTCCCAATTACTCATAGATGTCAACGATGGACGATGGAAACCTAAAAAGAAAGAACTTTTCCTGTTCGTCGGAAACGAGTTTTCCAAACTGGTTCCATATGCGAGCGACTGTTCCTTTCGCCCTGACGATCTGTTTTTGTCTCTTCAGCTGTTTGAACAAATCAGAAAGACGTTTCCCAGTGGATTTGGTTTTGGAGTTACGAAATGCAAAATCCAAAATTTCGATTTCCAAAGATTTACTACCTTACCATTGGAAAAAAAATCCCGGTCGCCAAAGTAACCTTCCTCTCTCTCGCAAATGGGAAAATACACAAATCACATTCAATACTGATAAAGAGATTTTTTTAAACCATTCGCTTGATTCTCTATTTTTTCCCCCAGGCCAAGAGTATGAATTTAAGGTAAAGAAAGGAGAATATGAATTTTCTTCCCTTTTGGGTTTGTTAGGTGGATCGGAATTTCAAACCCAAGTTTCAGGAAAGTTAAAAATTTATTCAGGAGAAACTCTTTTAAAAGAATGGGACCTAACCGGATTATCTAAGGAACGTTGGTTTTCAAAAAAAGATATTTTCGAAATAGGGGAACAACAATTATTACGATTGGTTTGGGAGAGTCCGGATAGTTATCTTTTTGTCGGCGAACCTTTGTTATATCCAAAAAAAGAGTTTGGTTTTGAAAGTCAGGAATCTGGCAAACCAAAGTCAGTGATTCTCATTGTGATTGATTCCGCTAGAAAGGATTTTTTCGGTTCTTACGGGTATCGTTATTCTGTCACTCCTGTAATGGATGAGATGGCGAAGGAATCGGTATTTTTTGAAAATCCCTTTGCCAATGGAAATTGGACGAAACCTTCAATGATGTCTTTTTTTCATTCCGAGTATTCATCTAACCTCGGTTTGGGGAATTCTTGGTTTTCCACAAAACCTTACCAAAGAAAAGTTTATTATGGAAAAAAAAGAGACAACTTAGCGAAAACCTTTCGTGAAGCAGGTTATTTTACCCAAACAATTATGAATAACGTATTCTTTTTGGATTATACCACAGTTGGTTTGGATTTGGGATTTCACAATTCGTTTCAAGTGGGAATGGACATAGTGGATACGGGAGTCCTGACAAACAAAGCAATCCAATTTGTCAGGGAATACAAAGATAAACCTTATTTTTTACATTTTAATTTAAACACTCCTCATGCTTCTTATTCTCCACCACCAGAGGACATGGCCTCTGTTCGTTCCATTGTTCCTCCAGATGTTTTTTATAGGTATGAATCACCTGTGCAGCGATACCTAGGCGAAATGCATTATACTGACCGAGAGATTGGACGATTAGTTGCTGAATTAAAGAAAGAAGGAATTTATGATGAAACTATGATCATTGTGACCGGTGATCACGGGGAACTATTCAGTGCGCATCATGATTATAGTTACCATTTCATAATGCAAACTCGTTTTGGCCATGGGGAAACTCATTATGACGAAGAAATTAACGTACCGTATTTTATCAAACTTCCTAAGTCCTTAAGAGAAAATTTGGACTCCGATATGGCAAAGGAAACACATGGGGGGCAAATTCGAATTTCCGGCCAGTCTTCTTTGATGTCAATTGCACCAACCATTTTAGGTTTTCTAGAATTGTTGCCAAAAAATTCCACTTACCAAGGTGTCGATTATTCAACTTGCATTCGCATGACAAATGTTTGTCCAAAGGAAAAATTTATTTATACTGAAGGTAGGATGTCCGAATCGGTCCGGACAGAAAACTATAAATACATACGCAGATATCCAGGTTTTACTACTGTTAGGCGAACATTGGCTGGTGAACCTCATACAATGGCCGAAGAATTGTATGATTTAACCAGAGACAAGGATGAAAAAAATAATTTAAGTCCTTTGCCTGAAGGCGAAAGCCTTTTGCAAATAGCTAGAGCAGATTTTCGTCGAGAAAATTTTTTGAAACGAAATAATTTACGAATTCTAATTCCACCTTGTTCGGAACCTCTATGTCGAGACTTCCTTTCTTTGAATGTACAAGGATCCATTTATGATTGGGAGATCTCACCTGCGATCCAACTGGGTTCTGGATCCGCAAAAACAATTTCTTTACAAAAAGAATCAAAACGTTCCAAATCATCGGAAGGCGAAGAGGTGGTATTCAAAACAGTGAATCCAGAACTGGGGGCTTACTTTAGTTTTTCTCGCAATGGAAAAACGATTCCTGTTCGTTTTGGAAGGTATGGATTGGAATTCCAAAGGTCGATCACAAACTTAGAAGACTTAATTGTTTCTGAAAGACAACCGGAAGGATTTCCGTCCTCATCATTGCCATGGGTGTATAACGATGGTGCCTTTAGTGGGACAAGAGAATCGGAAGTACAGAAGGAGATGGGAAAAGAAGTGAAAAAAATATTAGAAACTTGGGGATACATCCACGAATAATTGCTCGTATTGACAAACGGGTTTGGCTTACTTATCAAGACAATTGTATGAAAGATCATTTTATTCCTCCCCGTTTTGAATTCCCAATCGCATTGGGATTAGATTTAGGTTTTCCCATTCTTTCTAAACTTCTTTTCAACATAGACGGTGTTGTAATAGAGAAAGAAGATGAACTTCGCCTAAAGGAAATCAAAAACAAAAGGGTCATGTATCTTTCCAACCAACCAAGCGATTTGGAACCCATCATTGCATACTATGTTGCCAGTAAAATAGGAACTCGTTTCCATTTTATGACTTCTCGTAGCATTTTTAATTGGGGTTTTGGATTAGTGGGTGAACTCATCAAACGAGTTGGTGCTTTTTCCGTCATCTCCGGTTCTTTCAATCGAAGTGCCATTAAGACCACCAAACAAATATTATCTGAAAGAGATGGCAAACTTGTCATGTACCCGGAAGGAATGGTTTCAGGCGAAAATGATAATTTGGTTTCGTTTTTACCAGGAGTTGCGCAGGTTTCTTTTTGGGGATTAGAAGCTGCTTTAGAAAAAGATCCCAATGCAGAATTATGGATCCAACCAACATTTGTTAAATATAAAATTTCGGGATCCCGAGATTCGATCCTTGCCGACATTGAAACTTCTCTTTCGCGAATTGAACGCAAACTAAAACTTTATCCAGGAGGAAGGACCTTACTTCGCAGATTTTTAACTGTGGGGCGAGTGATGTTGGAAGAAACTGAATTTGAATTGGGAATTCCTAGAGCAGAAACAGAAGGCAAAGATTTTGATTATCGTTTGGGAAGAGCAAGACATACTGCACTCAATGTGGCTGCTTCTATTTTGAATGTAAAGTTTCAAGAATCCGACAATGCCATTCAAAAGATTCGATTGTTATTCACTGCCTTGGACCGTTTGGAGGCAGGTGTTCCACTTACCTCTACTCCCAAACATTTGACAGACCAAAACATCCGTCGTGCAAAACAATTGGTGGATACTGCCTATGCCTTTATCATTACCAAACCTAAAAATTTAATCCAATGGCCATCTGCAGAAAGATTGATGGAATGGATCTGTAGTTTTGAAAAACATATTTTTGGAAAAACAGAAATGAGACCACGAAAGGCTCACGTGGTAGTGGGTCCTGCATTTTCGCTTGCACCATACTATCAAACTTACAAGTCACAGAAAAAAGATGCCATTCAAAGTTTACTCGCAGAAATACGAAAACAAATGGAATTTCTTATGGAACGTGGGAAAAAAGAAAGTGAACCCATTGTCCCTCCATATTCTGTTGGATTAGATTTAGAAATTGGTTAGTCCAAAACTAAAGTAATTTCAACTCTGCGGTTTTTATGTCGATTCTCATCGGTATCGTTCGGAACAATCGGAACTTCGTCAGCATATCCTTTGAAGGAAATATGTTTTTCGTCCATTTTGTGATTATCAACTAACGAGTGGAGTACGGACTTCGCTCTGTCTTCAGAAAGTTTTTGATTGTATTCTTTTTTTCCAATATTGTCTGTATGACCGGAAACTCGAATTTCTCTGTCCGGATATTTTTTTAAAATTTCTGCAATCTTTGCGACTGCTGTTTCAGCTTCAGGTTTTAGTTTACTATCGTTAAAATCAAAAAGAATGGAATCTAAGGAAAATACAATTCCATCATCGGAGGTTCGCACGGTGATGGGAAGTTTTTCGGGATTTGTTTTTTTTTCGGGTGAAGGAATTTCACCTGTGTCTGTCACTTTTCCTAAGTATTCGTCATTCGGTAATTTGCCATTTCTATTGGGTTCTATTTTTGAGTTACTTAATTTATTACCGTTTGGATCTCCCGTATAACCCACAATTAAATCTTCGAGTATGTCTTCTCGAATGGATTCTTTGTCTTTGGCATTGACTTGGTTGCGAAGAAAATAAATTCCTTTGATATGAAAGTTTGCTTCTTGGACGGTTCCATTGGGATAGATAAAGGTATAAGATAATTTTACTTCTTTAAATTCAGGAACTCCTTTTGTGGCGTTAAAAAAAACTGTTCCCGAGGCAAATCCAAAGATTTTATAAGGTACGTTTGGTACCATTTTTTCCCCATCAGGTTTTTTATAAAAAATGGGGTAGGTATAAGTTATTTTCTCGCAATTGCCTTTATAATTTCCTTCTGACCAAGGAAAGATCCCTTGGAAAGTATATTCGGGAAGGACTTTCACTCGTATACGTTCAGAATTAAAATCAAAAGATTCTTCTGCTGGCAATTTCCATACATCGGAAACAGAAACTGGAGTTTCAGGAAAACTGGGAAAACTGCGAAGGTTTGGCATAATGAATTCGTTTGGAACTTCATATTTACCATTGCGAAAGAGTGTAAAATCAGACAAAAATTCTTTGTCCTTCCAAAAAGGACCTGAAGTTTTTCCATAGCGAAGGTAAGTATCAAAAAACGCATTCACCAAACATGAGTCAGCTGAACACTTTTTTGGTTTCATAACCACTCTGTTTTTATCCTCTCTTTCGACAGTTTTTGTCCCAACACGAAAGAAAACGTCATGGTATTCATTTAGTTCTAAAACCTGGTTTTCTTTCCATTTCCACTGGAAAGTGGTTTTGGTTTGAGGATCGGCAGAGGTCGCCACCACAGGAAGAATTGTCACAAAACTATAAAATACCAATCGGCGGAAGGTCATCACAAAACAAAGATCGGGGAAATTTTTGAAAAACTGATAGGGGAAATGGAAAAAACTAGCGGTTTTTGCGATTGACGAAGGATGGATTTTTGGCTTTACCTGAATTACCATGAAAAACCTTTCTCTGCTTTTTTACATTTTGATTACAATCAACTTTGTCGCTTGTAAGGAAAAACAAACCTTAAAAGTTGCGGGTTCTGAAACTATGAACAGTATGATGCGATATTTAGGAACCGAATATGAAAAGGTTAATTCTAATGTTCGTGTAACAGTCGAAGGTGGTGGGTCCGAATCAGGAATTGACAGATTACGAAAGGGTGAAATCGATATGGCAGTTTCGTCTAGAGATTTAAACCAAGCAGAATTTGATGACCTGCGCAAAACAGGAAACTTGGAAAAAGTGCGTTTGGCTTATGATGGAGTGGCCCTTGTTGTGAATCCAAAAAATACTATCACTAAACTTGACTTGACCCAAACTTCCGATATCTTTTCAGGAAAAATTAAAAATTGGAAAGAAGTTGGTGGAGTCGATGCTCCCATTTCAATAGTAATTCGTAATGATAAATCCGGAACTCAGGATTATTTCCAAAATCATATTCTCAAACGAAAGGATTTGGGTTTGAATGAATTCAATGAATACAAAGCCAATGTTTTTTCAAAAGATGCTAAAATTGTAAAAGACAATGCTGAAATGTCAAAATTCATCCAAGAAAACCCGAATAGCATTGGTTATATGGGAATGGGAACAGCCCTTGTCGACAATAAAGATAAATTAAAGGCACTTGATTACGCAAAAATCAAAAAAGATCCTTTTGTTTCTCCTTCCGTTAGAAACGTATATGACAGAAAATATAAACTTGCCCGTGAATTGTTTATCATTTATAAAACAGACCAAGGTGATAAAATTGATGCTTTTGTTACTTTCCTGACAAGCGAACAAGGACAAGTTGCGGTTTTACAATCAGGGTATTTAAGAGCTTCACTTCCAGAAGTAGAAGTATCGGCGGAGCCGGTGAAGTAGTTAGAGACAAATCTTCAGCAACTCTCAGTAAACCAATACTCTGTTATTACTGTAATCTGAAATATACAAACGACCTTGCCGATCGAAATGAACGGCAGTAGGTCGGTATAAATTTTGGGGACTCGGCGTACCTATGCTACATGCTCCATTATTGTTGTCAGCGCCACAATTGAGATTTCCAAATTGGCCGATCACTGCAGAAGCAGTCATTCCAGAGGCCAAATTTGTTTTTGGATAAACCAGTACCCGGTGTCCATTGAGATCGGCTACAAAGAGGTTTTCGCTTTGGTCTAAAGATACCGCTACTGGATTGTTTAGACCGTTACTTGTCGTTGCGGATGAATTTGAAATAAAGTCAGGTTGGCCATAGACTTTTGTAGCGACGTTAGAACCTTTTGGATAATAAACAACTCGATTGTTTGATGTATCCGCTATATAGATTCCCCCTAGGTAATCGGAAACCACACCTTGGTTTGAATTGAGGCCACTCGCAGAGGTAGTAGCGCCATTACTAACAAAATCTGGTTGTCCATAAACTTCCGTAGCTATGTTTGAATCTTTTGGAAAATAAAGTACACGACTATTACCAGAATCAGATACATAGAAACCTCCTGCACTATCTAAACTCAATCCAATGGGAGAATAGAAATTCGCTTCCGAAGCAACTCCACCACCTGGCGTAACAAAGTCAGGAACACCGATCGCACGGTAAGGGACTGTATTTTGATTTCCATAGACTAAAATCCTACGATTAGCATTTGTATCTGATACAAATAGGTTGTTAGATGTATCGAGTAAAATTCCTCTCGGGTTATTCAATGTGGTGGCAGCAAGTGCTCCTAAGGGGGTACAACTTTGGTTTGTATGTGCATTGGAAATATCACAGGTAAATATCCCATGTTGTCCATACACTCTTGTGGCGGTTGTTTGTCCTGGTGGATAATACAAAACACGATTGCCACTTGATATATAGACTCCACCTGCAGTATCAGTGGTGATATCGTTTGGTCCAGATAAGTTAGTCGCACTTGCTACTGCACCTGCTGTACAACTGGCAGAATTATACAATGCACCACAGTTTAAGTTTCCGTTTTGTCCGTATACAAGTGATGCAATTAAATCATTAATTTGAATTGTGATTTCGCCCTGCACAACTCCCTTTCTATAGATTGTATAAGTTTGTTTTGCAGCAGTTGATGTAGGAGTTCCCGATATGGATCCGGTATTTGGGTCTATGAAAAGTCCAGCCGGCAAACTTGGAGACGTGACGACTCCTGATTTAAAACCTAATCTTGGTAATACGGAAGTAGGTATGGATTTGTAAAAGGTAAAATCGGTGAATCGATACAAATCACCTGTATTGACCACTTGTAACTGACAAAATCCACCTTCGATACTAGCTGAGATAATAAGTTGTGGGAAAAAATCCTTGGAGTCGCTATCGCAAGGATTAGATAAGGATGCCATCTGGCAGTTTCCAGAAAAAGATAAAACCAATGAAAGGAAAATTAGCCGGGCAAACATCTATTTAAGAAATAGATTCTAACAGAAGGTTCCTGGCAATTTATATTTTGATTTAACTCCTTTGGAAATAAATTTCCCTAAAGAGTAGAATCAGCTCCTTCTAGTTTTGCCACATAAGGTAGGTTACGGTACCTGCCTTTGTAGTCCAAACCATAACCTACAAGAAATTCATCTTCTATGATAAAACCAGGATAATGTACGGGAATATGGGGATTGGCTTTTGATTTTTTCCAAAATAAAGCTGCTACTCTTAAGTCTTTTGGATTTTGTTTTCCGACTTCTTCCAAAAGGTACTCTAAGGTTTGTCCAGTATCAACGATATCTTCAACAAGAAGGATAGATTTATTTTGAACGGATTTTTTTAACTCTTTGGTGATTTTTAAACTTCCAGATGTGGTTGTGTCTCCATAAGAAGAGGCTGCCATAAAATCCACTTCGTGTGGGATGGCGATACTCCTACAAAGGTCGGCAGTGAAGATGAATCCGCCATTTAAGATTCCAATCACAACCAAGTCCTTACTTAAAAAGTCTCGAGAAATTTCTCTTGCGAGTTCGTCTACACGTTGGTGGATTCTTTCTTCTGAATATAACGGTTTCATTCTTTTCCTATCTGCCCCGGGATCCAAAATACCGATAATTGGCAACTGCCCCAGCTAAGATCTTTCCATGAATCTTTAGAAAAACTCAAGCCGAGAAATGCGGCTGTCGGAAATTTCTGAAAGCGAGAAACCTCTGATTCTCCAAACAGGAGAGAACTTCCCAATTCCTCTAACCCTGGGTTGTGCCCAACTAGACAGACGGAACGTACAGCAGGGGAGAGACCTTGGAGTAAAAAAAGTAAGTCCTCCTTTTCCGCATCATAAATGGACTCGCGTAACTCTGGTTTTGGAAAACGAAGGATTTCTTTACGAAGGGAAGAATAGGTTTTTAAAGTTCGTTCCGCCGGAGAGACAAAACATTGGTCAAATTCAAAACGACTTTCTTTTAAGTAATCTCTTAATGCTTTGGATTGTTCTTTCCCTCTACGAGAGAGACTGCGATCCAAATCAGAATCATAAGGTTCATCCCATTCTGATTTGGCATGGCGAAGTAAATAGATTTGTTTCATAACAATATAGTAATCGAAACAAATGACTGAGAAATCACGAAATGACTATTTTTGTATTTCTTTTTCGTATTTGGAAATGAGCTCGTTATTGTTCTTACAAGAAAACTTTGTCCGCATTTGGTTGAGATGGTATTCCACAGTTTTTCTAGACTTCTGGATACGATCTGCTACTTCGTTTTGAGACAAACCTTGTACGAGTAGGTTTAAAATTTCCATTTGGAATGCTGAAAAAGGAAGTTGTACTTTACTTACACCATCGGAAATAAAGGAACCACCTTTCATTACAAGTTCAATGACTTCAGGAAGTTTGGAGATAGGATCTGACTTTAACATATATCCGTCAGCTTTGGCTTTGATGGCATCTTCCACATAAACGCGGCTGCCATGTAAAGAAAAGATAATGACTTTTGTTGGTTGGTGTTTTTCTTTTATCTCACGTAATACATCGATACCATTTCGATCAGGCAAATCGATGTCCAAAACCAAAATATCAATGGGATTCGATTCTAAAAAATGAAACAAATCAGCTGCCGTTCGAAATTCTCCGGCAAGAGAAAAGAAAGGATTGGATTTCAGGATAGATATGATTCCTTCAGTGACAACGGAATGATCTTCTAAGATGGCAATTTTTACGGATTCCACAGCCTTATGATTCTCAGAGTATTCTTCGCATCCATCCAAAAATCTTTTTGTGACTTACTTATTTTTTGTAGATATCCCTTAATTTTCTCCCTAGTCTTAGTAGGCACCACCTCCTGCCGGTTTGACGCCTACCCAACCTTACTCGCAAAAGATGGTGTTTTGGATGTCCAAACTGCAGACTTTTCAGGGGAAACGATAAACCTGACGGGAAATTGGGAATTTTATTGGAATGAGTTTTTGGACCCCACTATTGAGTTCCCCCAAAGTAAATCCTATCTCAAAGTGGGAGTTCCTTGGTTTTCCCAAGAAAATGAAGATGGAGAATTGTATCCAAGTTTTGGATATGCTACCTATCGCCTAACGGTCCTTTTGCCAGACAATGCCACCGAAAATGATCCGTTTGCTATTTCGGTTCCAGTTTTACACAGTGCATATCGAATTTATGTGAATGGTAAGTTGGTTGGTGAAAATGGAACCGTTGCGAAAACCGCAAACCTACACAGGCCTTCGTTTCATTCTAAAATCATTCCCCTAAATGGTGTTTCCAAAAAAATTAATTTAGTCATTCATATCTCCAACTTCTCACATAAATACGCCGGGATTCATGGAATCATTCGGTTAGGAAAACTTCAGAATATCATTCATATTTGGAATGTTAATTTTACAGTTTCTTGGATCATTATGATCTTTATGTTGTTTCTTTCCATATATCATGCGTTAGTTTATTTTATCAATCGTTCGGAAAGAAACGCAATGAGAATGGCGTTTGTATATTTGGGGATTTTAATTCTTTCTTCTACGTTGATTGAAACAAGAGTCATTTTTAATATTTTTTCAGATGATTATTGTATGTTGTTGTTTCGGTTCTCCCGGATCGGATTTGTTTTGGTTTTATATTTTGGTGGTTACATTGTTCTGAACATGGCCCAAATGCGTTTTTTTAAACGTATTTTGATTTTGTTGAAACTATATGCATTTAGTTTTTTAGCTGTGGTTCTCTTAACTCCGATTCCCTATCTTTCAAAAATTTCTTTTTATTTCGAATTTATGTCTGTAGTGTTTGTGTTTTTGGGATTATTTTCAGTATCACTCGCGTTATACTTTCATAGAAAAGAAAGTAGATTGTATTTTTTTAGTTTGTTATTGGCAATCATCGGTGGTCTTATCGATATTTTTTTAATCGCCAATCCAAATTTTGGATATAGACCATTGGGACTTGTTTCCCTATATCTGTTTATTTTTCCTCAAACTTTGGGTGTTACTTTGGGTCTTGTGCGTGTTTATAAACGATCGGAGTCTTTATCAAAGGAATTGTACAAAAGAAAAGAAGCTCTCGAAAAAAAAGTCAAAGCCCGTACATTGGAACTAGAAAAAGCAAATCGTTGGAAAGCAAACTTTGTTTCCTTGATTTCGCATGACTTACGTTCGCCGCTAAATAGTGTAAACCAAATTTTGGATGTTATTGATTTTAGTTTTAGTGAAACAACGGCAGAAGAAAAAAAGAAATTTTTGGAGATTTGTAAAACAGGTGTCACTCAATCTCTTCGTATGTTGGAACAATTACTGGATGTAAGTCGCTTTGATGCCTTTGGTACAAAACTCATCCAAACTCAATTTTCAGTGAATGATTTACTCAATGAAATCATCGAATCGGTGGAACCATTGGCCACTCTCAAAGGAATACGAATTCAAAAAGATACTCCCATCCAAGCGGAGATCATCGCTGACCGCACCTTGATTGGAGAAGTGTTTAAAAATATCCTTACCAATTCTATTAAGTATTCTTATCTAAATTCGGAAGTATGGGTGGGTGTATCCTATAAAGGGAAGTGGCTCTCTGTTGAAATTCGGGATCGCGGTCTTGGAATGAGTGAAGAACAAATTCATAAACTGACTGGTGAGGAAAATATAAAAAGTATGCCTGGAACCGCTGGTGAACGTGGCACCGGCCTTGGTTTACAATTGTGTACAAGTATATTAGAAGCACACTTTGGAAAACTTCGAATCAAATCCGTTCTTGGAGTTGGATCTGCTTTTGAAATTTCTTTATCAAAAAGCACAAAATCCGTATTACTTGTGGATGATTCAGGAAACTTTAGATCAGATTTAGCGGAAGTTATGCGAAGAAATCAGTGGATTGTAATCGAAGCAGGAAATGGAGAAGAGGCATTGTCTCATTTATCAAGGATCACTCCCTCTCTTATCATTACCGATTTACATATGCCAGGGATGAATGGAATTTCTTTGATCCACGAGTGGGAAGGTCGTCGTCACAAAAACCAAAAAATTCCTATCATCCTGATTAGTTCCGACGCTCCACTTTCTGGTGGTGATAAGTTTTTGGAAGACGAAGGACTAGAAACCATTGTTTCTGCATATTATTCCAAAATGTATAAGGCAGAGGATCTCTGCCAACAAATCGAATCGATTTTAGAGTAACACTCGTTCCATGTGATTTTTAATATGGAGACTATGGGCAACATCATATTCTTCTTTTGTGAGTTCTCCATAAGCAAAATGTGGTCGTAGCGATGACTCCTTTGTTTTGGAAAAATCATCGATGGCTTTGATGAGCCTTGTGATCCCTGCTTTTAGTTCAGTTGTATTTGTGATTTCATCTGCTCCAGGAATGGGTTCTTCTAAACCATGGCTCATTTTATTTTTAAAAGCAAATACTGAAAATGCAATTTTACCTATAGAACCTCTGAAGAGAGTTGATTTCATTTCTGGGTATCCACTTAGCGAATACTCAATGCTTTGAGCACAATGGGCAAAAACTTTTCCAGGACCCCAGTTCCCGGCTATTTGAATCCCTTTGGGATCGGATTGTAATCCAACAAGTAATACTCGAAGGTCTGCAAGGTCATCGGCTTCTAACCATGGAGATTCTTTTATTGGATTGGATTTGTCTTCATCCTGTTTGGATTCACTTTGTAAAGGGAATTGAAGTGCTGTGTATAACAAAGCAGATCGTTTGATAAACTCTTTTCGTTTCATTAGAATTTTCCTTTTAATGCGACTGGTTTTTCTGGTTTGGATCGGAGTTTCATATTTAAGAATTCAACAATCACTGAAAAACACATCGCAAAGTAAATGTATCCTTTCGGAATGTGTAATCCGAATCCTTCTCCAAGTAATGCCACACCAATCAGAATCAAAAAACTTAAGGCTAAAATTTTGATGGTTGGGTGTCTGTCTACGAAATCGGAAATACTTCCACTCGATAATAACATAAATCCTACAGATAAGATAACAGCAGAAACCATCACTCCCAATTGGTCAGTCATTCCCACGGCGGTAATGACTGAGTCCAAAGAAAATACAATGTCAAGGATCATGATTTGAATGATGATTTTAGTAAAAGAAACTCGTTTTGTCGATCCTTCACCTAACTCAGATTCTCCTTCTAGTTTGTGATGGATTTCTGTGGTTGACTTGGCAATGAGAAAGAGACCCCCAAAAATCAAAATGAGATCACGGCCACTGATGGATTGATTTAGAATCGTAAAGATGGGCGTTGTGAGTTTCATGATGAGGGAAAGAGAAAATAATAAAAGGATACGAGTGAACATGGCAAGTAAGAGACCAATTTGCCTTGCTGACTTTTGTTTGGTTTTTGGAAGTCGAGAAGAAAGGATGGAGATAAAGATGATATTGTCAATGCCTAGGACAATTTCCAAAGCAGTCAGTGTCAATAGTGCAAGCCATACCGAGGGATCGGAGAGAATTTCTATCATAACGTATCCCAAACTGATAAAATCAAAAAAGGAATCAATCTAAATCCATAGAACACTTTCCATAAAGAGACTATCTACGATAAAAAAACCAACCTTCACATTCTTCCACCAAACGAACACCTTTCCAAAGATCCAAATGTTCTTTGGTTTCTGTGATCCCCCAGGAAAATTCTCTAAAGGATTTTTGTCCTAGTCCCTTGTCCCAAGTCCTGTTAGAAACCCAAGGATAGTAAATTCCTTCTTTTGTAAATGGAACCAAAGTCCAATCTTTATTGGAAAAGGCATAAGAATACTTAATGGGCCAGTAAGTCGAAGCTCCTGGAACCTGGGGATCAAATTGGGAAAGACAATTCATTCGGTGGATACGTTTGGTTTCTCCCTGTTTTATATTTTGATTTAAGGTTGGATACCGATCATTGTAAAAGTAAACTATCCCTAAAAAAACAAAGAATACTGCCACGGAACGAAAGATGGGTATGAACCCAGTAATCCGGTAGATTAGGAAAAAAATACAAAATACTAAAAAGTAGAGATAACGAAAGTTTGGTTCTATTTGAAAGATAAATAACGCAACCACTGTCAAGATGGGCGAAAGAAATAAAACCAACTCTAAAAATAATTCTTTTCTCTTGATTCGAAATAAAGAAATCAAAATGTATATGGTAATTAAGACAAAATACAAATCAAACCATTCTGCAAATATCGGATGTTTGGTGATAGATTCCATCAGACCCGAAACCCAAGAACTTGGATCCTTTAAAATCAATACTTTTGCAGCTTGGATTCTGTCCATTGTTGGCAGTTCTTTGGAGGTGAAAATTCCAATCCCGCTGAAACGCAATCCTTGTTGCCAAACTTTACCTAAACCAAATCCAATAAGTACCAAACCGATGGGATAAATCGATTTTTTTTGCAAACGAACCAGAACATACGCTAATAAAAATGGGGCAATGTGAATGAAGAACCAATACTCGGATATCCAAATGAAAGATAAGATGATTAGGAATCGAAACGTTTGAACTTTATTTTTAGAATCCCAATGATTGATTTCATAAATGGTGTAAGCTGCAAAAATAAATACAACAGCGTGGAACCCCGGAAAATAAAACTGTCCAAGGCTATTGGGCAAAACACCGGCTAAGGCTAAAAATCCCAAAGAAAACAAATAAGAAATTTTATTGGGAACATCCAGAGCCCTTGCAAAAACATAAGGCATCACAAAATAAAAAAATCCAAATGCCCAATGAAACCAATAAACGGAATTTACGAATGGATAAATGAGAATTGAAAGAAGAATTTCTGGAAATAAATTGGAACAAGGAGGAAGGTTCCATCCAAGAACCGCTTTCCATTCACCTGTCCAAAAATCCTGAGAAAACAAATAAGGATATAGAATATCGCTATCGGTACCTTCTCCCAAATGGTTTTCATAAATGGCATCAAAAAATAAATGAAAGGTACCAAATAAAATCAATAGAATTAGGATCGGTTTTATATTTCTCCATTTCATCGGAATCTCTTAAGTCACCTAAACAAAATTAATCTAAACTCATTCCACAAACTATGCCAAACCGATCACGAAACCAAATCCACACTTAAATCTAAACAGATCATTAATCCAAATGGAAATTTCCATCTAATTCCAATGGATTGTAAAAACTGCTTAATAACTCGGACATTTCCTTTCAAAAGTTTTGAACCGTTCTGGAAAATCAAGTTCCACTAAGATTCGTTTGTCGGCGATAAAAGGATGAGGAAATTCCAAGCGTTTGGCAAAAAGTAAAAGTCCATATTGGGTATAGTCTTTTGCGGAACGAGAGTACAAAGTGTCCCCTACAACAGGACAACCCATCTTTGCCATATGGACACGGATTTGGTGGGTACGACCTGTTTCCAATCCCAGTTTCATCAAACTAAATTTTCGGCCGGTTTGTGTTTGCACAATTTTTTCTGTTTTGTAATGGGTGGTAGCCATACGTCCATCTTCACGCACACACATTTTCACTCGTTCGACCGGATGGCGACCAATAGGCAGGTTGATGGTTCCTTCTGCTTCCACAGGAGCTTGTAAAACCCAGGCATAGTATGTTTTATCCACGAGTCTATCTTGGAACATTTTTGAAAGCGCAGCGTGCGCCCTGTCTGTTTTCGCAATGATGAGAACCCCTTCCGTGGGTTTGTCCAATCGATGCACAATTCCTGGACGGCGTTCACCGCCTGTGGCTGATAGATTCTTAAATTGATGGAGGAGTCCATTTACAAGTGATGGTTGGTCATCCCCTGGACCGCTGTGGCAAGCAATCCCAGCTTTCTTATGGATAACCATAAATTCGTCCTCATCATAAAGAACAGGAATGTCCATGGCAATGGGCTCGAGTCTAGATGGTGGTCTTGCGATCACATCCACGACGTACTCTTCACCAAGAGTCACCTTATATCCGTTTTTAGTGGCCAATTGTTCTTTGGTTTTGTTTGTCACAAATCCAGAATCAATCCACTTTTGAACGGTAGAACGGCTGAGATCGTCTCCGGCATTGTCTTTTAGAAAGACATCCAGGCGACTTTGGTCATAATCTTCGGAAACGGTTACAAATATTTGCATTTTCGGTTGTTATCTAATGAAAAGAACTAAACTATGGAAACATTAAGGTAGGTCAACTGATGAAAAAAGGATTTTTTTTAAGCCTCATCCTCCTCGCAGGTCTTTCGCTTTCATTAACGAATTGTTCGTCTTCTGAAGAAAAAGAAACTCCCAAAGACACAACTTCCACTACGGGAACAACATCCACTGTATCTTCCAGAGATCTCAATGCAGCTCTTTTGGATGAAATCAATGTAGCACTCAAAGACTACCGTTATCCAGATGGTGTTCGTCGCAGAGGTTTTAGCTACAAACAAGCGGACATCCAAGCAGAAGATTTCAAAACTTGGGCAAAAGACAACGTTTCTTACATCAAAGACGCTCTTGCAAAACTTCCCGAAGGATACGCTTTAGAAGTAACTGGTCATGCGGATGCATCTGGTCCAGAAGAAGCAGAAGGTGCTAAAAAAGGAAACGGATACTATTCACAAATTCGTTCTGATGCTGTGAAAGATGCTCTTGTAAAACAAGGAATCCCTGCTGACAGAATCGTAACAAAAGCTTCTGGTTCTGCAAAACCAATCTCTGGTTTTGATGAAAAAGACGGAATCAACCGCCGAGTGACTTTCCAAGTCGTTTCTAAATAAGAAAGTAACCTTTCTCGATTAGAGATTTTTTTCTAAATCAAACCCACCTTTGGTGGGTTTTTTTATACCCATTCCATTTTTTATCAAAAGAAGTAATCTTCCCGTATCGACTTGGGCACCTCGTATTGGTTATGCGAATGAAAATTTCATTCTATCACGACCGCGCTATCCGCTCCAATCCTTCGGATTTCAGCTTCTATCGCCACTTCGATACACTCAGTGTAAATGGCGCAGGGGGTGAAAACTAACAAGAAAATGGTTATCTTTTTTGGAATTTTCTTATCGTATGGTTGTTAAAACAACTGTAAGATAATGCAAAACCAGTTTTATTCAAATACCACAGACAATGGAATTCCTACTTCTTTTTTGATTATGGCTCGGGAAAAGGCAGTGGCCATTCGCCAAAAAGTTAATGAAGAACTGATCAAACGTGGAGTGACCAGCCTATGAAGACCATCTTAGTCATATTACTATGTACATATACTTTTTTCGGTTGTTATGCGGATTCAAAAAATGGTTACACGTATGGAATTCCCAGTGACCAATTATCCACGTATCTATTTTTCTTTGTGGTTCCCAATTTGGACTTTAACCAATTCTGTCCACCAACCGAACAAATTCCAATTTTAGAACCTGGAACATACAATCGTTATATGGCAGCAGGAGATAGTTTTATTTTTGATAACCGAGCAAGGTTTACACAGACGGCACCTGCTGGAGAGACTAGAATTTTTACTTTTACAATTCAGGAAAGTCCAGGGCAGAATATCAAACTAACCTCACCCGCTTGTGGTGATAGTTCGTTTGAGGCACCTTCTAAAGGAGATTCCGGACTTTCTAGCCAATTAGAAACGATTTATATTGGTTTAAGGACACCCCCATTTCCAGCAAAAAGAACGTTTTTCTTTACTAAACTAACCTCAATTTCTGGATCTGGTAATATTTCAATTACGACACCAACGTCTGCTGATCCAGAAAATGCCCACTAATAGATAGGTCACAATCATTATGAAACAAAATAAAAAATTCAAAATCTACTTAGTTTTCTCAATCAGTTTTATTTTTACTACTCAAATCAACGCAGATAAAAATGCATTCAATTTCATCTTAAAAGATTCATACTTTAACTATAGAAATTTTGTGGAATATACTGATTGTAATACGCAATTTGATGATTCCCATCCAACATCCTTTGAGCTGAATAAAACTTTTTTAACCTTTTATGGAGATAGTTTAGGGCCTTTTTAGATGTACCTTTGTTTGTATATTTTGATTGAAATAAATTCTTTACGATAAAAAACTCTGTACCGGAAATTAAGGATCTATTATGCCAAACACCGCAGAAGAATACATCCAATCCTTACCTGAAGATCGAAAAGAAGCCTTCCTCAAACTTCGAAATACAGTCAAAAAAAATCTCCCCAAGGGTTTTGAGGAAACCATCCAATACAAGATGGTTGGTTATGTTGTGCCTAAAAAAACATATCCTGCAGGATACCATGTAACACCGGAACTAGCTCTTCCCTTTCTCCATATTGCTTCCCAAAAGAATGGACTTGCTCTCTATCATATGGGAATTTACGCAGATCTAAAATTACTCAAATGGTTCCAAACCGAATATCCTAAACATTGTAAAACCAAATTGGATATGGGAAAAAGTTGTATTCGTTTTAAAAACTTAGATGAGATTCCGTGGAAATTGATTGGGGAACTGGTGTCGAAGATGAGTCCCAAGGATTGGATTCAGATTTATGAAAAAAATCTGCCAAGTTCAAAACGAAACTAAGGGAAAGTTGTAAACTCGTTCTCGACATATAAAATGAAAAGATAAATCAAACAATGAATACTGTAACTTTTGCAATGAACTCGAATCATGTTTTTAATCTAAATGTTTTGGATTTTCATTAGGGAGGTTTTATCTATACCAGTTGGTTCTAAATCGATTCGGAATTCGTTTGTTATAAGGTAAGTTCTAAGGATTTCAGTTTTGACTTTTTGTAATATCATTTGATCCCTGTTGCCAAAAAAAGCGAAGCATCTTCCTTCATAAAAATATTTTTTCCATAATGAAATGTTTTTTTATTTATATTCTGAAACCCAACTTCAGAGAGTAAGGACTTAATTTCTAAATCGGTAAATCCGTTATGCACTTTAGGATGGTAAATCTTTTCATTTTTATCAAAATCAATAAGGATGATCTTTCCTTGGGGATTTAAAATTTCATAAAAAAACTTTAAAATCTTTTTTGTATCGGGGATATGCAATAGAACCAAAGAAACCAGTAAAATATCTGCTTTTTTTGTTTTTGAATTTTGCAGAAAATTGGAGTGGATTACTTCTGCATTCTGAATATTTGTTCTTTTGATTTTTTCTCGAACAATGTCTAACATTGGCTCCGAAGAATCAATGAATAACACTTTGCCGACTAAGGAAGTTAAAGTGAGGCCGACAAGACCCGTGCCACAACCATAATCAAATAAAGTTTTTGATTGGCTTTCTGCACATTCTGTTTGCACGGCACTCGCAATGATTTTTGCTAATTCTATTCTTTCGTTTGTATCATACTCTTTTGCTAGTTGGTCAAAAACATTTGGTTCCATAATGCTTAAGTTTAGACTGGCATTGGGTGTTAACTGCTTTCGTAGGTTCTTAACGTTTCCTTAAAAACTCACCATCATTCCCAAATAAATTCCTCGTAAATTATCAAAGTTTTCTGATTTTTTAGGAAAATTCATTTCCCAACCACCAGAGATGGAAGGATTTTGCGAACCTAAATTGTCTGTGCTCCGACTGAATTGAATTTCATTGTAATGCAAATAAGAAAACTTAGATACGATCATATTATAACCCACAAAGAATTTCATATTAGGATGAAACGAATAGGTAAGAGATCCATCCCATTCATAACCGCGAAAGATTCCTTCTGTACCGGCAGTGGATAGGGAATATTGGAACCGGTCCTCCATTAAGTTGGGTTGTTTGAAAAACCGAGTGCCTTGTGTGTAAAATAAATCCATTGTTAGGTGGAATGCCAAATCATAGGGCAACTGGTAAACGGTTTGTACTGAGACTTGTGGGCCGTAGGTAAAAAAGTATTCCTTAAAGGTTCCTTGTCCTAAATAATTTCCATATAAGTATCGGTTAATATTACGAACCCCACCTCCTAAATACAATTTCCAATCCTTAGTCGGTACAAAAGTTTTATAAAGATTCAGTTCAAATTCCGACCTTGCCATTGGCGAAAGATAAAACCGAGATACGTTTCCTCCTTCGATTGACTGCTGGTAAAGTAAGGTGTTTGCATTTACAATTTCAATTTCAAAATAAGAAAGATCCACTTTGAATCCCTTTTCTATGTTTTCATAACTGAAGACAAAGGGAATGAGAACCTTTCCATTTTCTTTCAAAGCGGAGCTGGACCGAGTGGGGACAATGGATTCATTTTTATCAGTGAGGGAGCTGTATTCGTAAGGAAGGTACTGGTAAGTCTGTCTTTTTAAGAGCAAACTCCATTCTGATTTTTTAATTTTTCCTTCGGACAAAGGGACTTCCGTTTCCCGGCCTTCTGCAAAAATCATTGAAGAGACAGAAACAAGAAATAGATAAAATAGGTTCTGTTTCATTTTTCCTTGTTATAGACTGGATTTGGAAAATGGAAACGATTTTTTCCCTACCAGTTTTCCTCTTTCGTCTCAGTGTTTCTAACAGTCTCGGCAAAAATTCATTTACGAAACGAGGAATCCCGCGAAATTAGAAGTTATAAATAGAGGTTCCCATGCCAGATTTTTTTTACGCCGATCCATTCCCTTTAAAAGAAGACACCACCGAATACAAATTATTAACAAAAGATTTTGTAAGCACTGTCCCCTTTGGTGATAAAGAAATTCTGAAAGTGGAACCAGATGGGCTTACCTTCCTTGCGGAAAAAGCAATGGAAGATGTCTCTTTTTATCTAAGAACAAAACACCTGGAAAAAGTTCGTAAAATTTTGGATGATCCGGAAGCAACGCCAAACGATCGTTTTGTGGCAATGGCACTCCTTAAAAATGCGGTCATTGCTGCTGACAAACAGCTTCCCTCCTGCCAAGATACAGGAACCGGGATTGTCATGGCAAAAAAAGGGGAATATGTGATCACCGGTGGTGATGACGCAGAAGCTCTTTCTCGTGGAATTTATAATACCTATGTCAATCGAAACTTACGTTACTCACAAGTGGTTCCTCTTACAATGTATGACGAAGTCAATTCTGGATCCAATTTGCCAGCTCAGATCGATATTTATTCGACACCTGGTGATAAATACAGTTTCCTATTTTTGGCAAAAGGTGGTGGGTCTGCGAACAAAACTTACCTGTTCCAAGAAACTAAGGCTTTACTCAATCCAACCTCACTCGAAAAATTCATCACAGAAAAAGTATCCAACTTAGGTACAGCGGCCTGTCCTCCTTACCACATCGCAGTGGTGATTGGGGGAACATCAGCAGAAGCCAACTTAAAGACCGTAAAACTAGCGTCAGCTGGTTATTTGGATCATTTGCCGACCAAAGGAGACAAATTTGGTTCTGCTTTCCGAGATGTAGAACTCGAAGAAAAAATGTTACTGGCAGCTCAAAAATCAGGAATTGGGGCTCAGTTTGGTGGAAAGTATTTAGCACATGATTTTAAAGTCATTCGCCTTCCTCGCCATGGAGCCTCTTGCCCTGTTGGACTTGGTGTGAGTTGCAGTGCGGATCGTAATATCAAAGCAAAAATTACAAAAGACGGAATTTATTTAGAAAAACTAGAATATGATCCTTCTAAGTTTTTGCCTACAATCGATGAAGTGGATGCAAGTACAGAATCTGTACATATCAATCTTAACCAACCAATGCCTGAAATTCTAAAGGTTCTTACCAAATATCCTGTTAAAACACGTGTTATGTTGTCTGGTCGCCTCGTTGTGGCTCGTGACATTGCCCACGCTAAGTTAAAGGAAAAATTAGATAAGGGCGAACCACTTCCTGAATATTTCAAAAACCATCCAGTGTATTATGCGGGCCCTGCCAAAACTCCAGAAGGTATGCCATCAGGATCATTTGGCCCCACTACTGCCGGTCGTATGGATAGTTACGTTCCTCTTTTCCAAGAGAAAGGTTATTCGATGATCTCACTTGCCAAAGGGAACCGTTCCAAAGTGGTTACCGATAGTTGCAAAAAGAACGGCGGGTTTTATCTCGGATCTATAGGAGGTCCGGCGGCCCTTCTTGCAAAAGAAAATATCAAAAAAGTAGAAGTCCTCGACTTTCCAGAGTTAGGTATGGAAGCGGTTTGGTCCATTGATGTGGAAAACTTTCCAGCCTTCATCGTAGTGGATGACAAAGGAAATGATTTTTTCCAAATGTTGAATTAAATTTAGATTTAAATTCGTAGTTTTTCGTTGGATCAAAATTTTGAAAAACCGTACTAAAAGTACGGTAAAAAACAAAATTTTGGAACTCATACAAGGTAAGGCAAGTTGCGATGTGTAAAACAATTAAACAGAAAGTGAAATTTAAAGCCTCACCAATGACGATATACCAATGCATCGCTGACTCAAAGAAAGTCACTACACTCACTGGGGAAACGGCCACGATCAGCAAACATATCGGTGGTACGTTTTCCACTATGTCTGGAAAAGTTTCCGGAATCATCGTCGATCTTGCTCCTTCGAAACGAATTGTGCAAGCATGGAGAAGATCCGATTTTCCCGAAGGAATTTTTTCAATGGCTACGTTTACATTGAAAGAAACTTCAGAAGGTGGAACAGAAGTTGTACTGACACACCGTGGTGTACCGAAGGAACTGATCCCTGATGTGGAAGAAAGTTGGCGCCAAAATTATTGGGATAAAATTCGGACTACTGTGAAAACACAATCTAAATGAGATTACAAAAAGAAAACCAGATCTACTCAATGCAGTTTGTATTTTAGAATAGAAGTTGATTTCAAATCATATCCTCCGGTTTTACCCAATGATCAAATTGTTCTGCAGTTATAATACCTAATTTGATCCCAGCATCTTTCAGTGTGATATTTTCCTTATGGGCAAGTTTTGCAATTTTGGCTGCATTGTCATACCCAATGTGCGGGTTCAGTGCTGTCACTAACATCAGTGACCGGTTTAAGTTCTGATGGATGGTGTCTAGGTTTGGTTCAATGCCTCGTGCGCAATGTTCCTCAAATGACACAGTTGCATCAGCTAACAGTCGTATGGAATTGAGCACATTAAAAATAATGACTGGTTTGAATACATTCAATTCAAAATTTCCTGATGCACCACCCACATTCACAGCCACATCATTCCCAAACACCTGAGCTGCCACCATAGTCATGGCTTCGGATTGTGTGGGATTGACTTTTCCTGGCATAATCGAAGAGCCAGGTTCGTTTTCGGGAATAGAGATTTCTCCAATCCCGGAGCGTGGGCCAGAGGCTAACAAGCGAATGTCGTTTGCAATTTTCATCAGAGAAGCGGCGATGGTTTTCAAAACTCCACTGACTTCGACTAATGAATCATGGGCGGCAAGTGCCTCAAACTTGTTCTCTGCACTGATAAAGGGAAGCCCTGTTTCTAATGCAATCGCCGCCGCCGCTTCCACTGCAAACTTTGGATGCGTATTGAGTCCTGTTCCTACGGCCGTTCCCCCGAGTGCCAATCGATATACAGAAGGTAACACTCGTTTGACTCTATCTATCGAATAAGAAAGCTGCTGTACGTAACCAGAAAATTCCTGACCTAAAGTAAGAGGAGTGGCATCTTGCAAATGAGTTCTTCCAATTTTTATGATGCTCGCAAATTCTTTTGATTTTTTCTCCAAAGTGTCATGAAGTGTTTGTAAGGCAGGAATGAGTTTGTGAACGAGTTGTTCGGCACAAGCAATGTGCATGGCTGTGGGAAAGGTATCGTTTGAACTTTGGGCTTTATTGACATCATCATTCGGATGGATGGGTGTTTTCGAACCTAGAACCCCACCTGCCATTTCGATGGCACGGTTGGATATGACTTCGTTCACATTCATATTGGTTTGTGTTCCCGATCCCGTTTGCCAAACCACAAGAGGGAAGTGGTCGTCCAATTTACCTTCTATGACTTCTTCGGCCGCATTTACGATGAGTTCTGTTTTTTCTGTGGATAAGATTCCCAGGTTTTGATTGGTGAGAGCTGCGCACTTTTTTAATATCCCGAATGCTCGAATCATTTCTCTGGGAAATCTATCAGTACCTATATGAAAGTGGTGGAGGGAACGCTCCGTTTGGGCACCCCAGTAACGAGTGTTTTCTACTTCAATTTCACCCATAGAGTCGGTTTCGATTCTTGTTTTCATATACCCTCGCGAATCAATAGAGATTCATTGTATTCTTTATGTAGACAGAGTTTGTTTGGAGAATCGAAAAAGAAAATGGTAGGGATGAAAAAATGACACACTCCTACATTAGAATCTGCAGGAGTGTTTTGTTTTAGAAAATTAAAACGGTTGGTAAAATGCGAGGTAAGCTGCGAATAAACCCAATATCGGGAATACAAACCAAAGGATTTTGGCAAATTTTTCTTTTTTAGATGCCATCGCTAAAAGTCCACCAAACGCAAGCCAGATGACAATTTTCAAAATCACCCAAACTGGGAGTGCCGAATGAGAAATTCCTCGGAACTTCATGAGGCCAAAGCCAGCAACGATTAAAAGCAAAAGTCCAACACCATGAAAGATGGCTGCCGCTGCTTTGAATTTGTTTTCCGATTTTTTTCCCCCATTGATGGTATAGAGGGTAATTCCGCCGAGGGATAAAAATAAAAGATACATTCCGAAAATATGGATGAGTTTATACGCTTCGTATGACACAAAAGTCTCCTTGTTCCTGCTCTATTCTTTCAGATAGAATCATTCTAGGCTAGATTTTTCTCTTTCCCTACTAGGAAAAAGAACCAAGATTTGGAAAATGGAATCTAAGAATTCAGAAGATTTGAGAATAGATCTCACTTCCATCAAACCATCGAAAACATTACTCGCCTTACGAGGAATTCCCGGTTCAGGAAAAACAAGTTTAGCAAAAGCCATTTCTATTACCAATGGTGCACCTATCTTTTCGATTGATTCCTATTTTGAAGATGAAGCTGGTAATTATATTTTCGATTATCAAAAAAATCACTTAGCTTACAAAGATTGTGAAGCGAAAACAAAACATGCCCTCGAACAGGGAATTCCTTTTGTTATCGTGGACAATACATTTACTTTAGATTGGGAACTGGAACCTTACGTCCGTTTAGCGAAAGAATGTGAATATAAACTTTTTGTTGTGACTGTGGAAAATCGACATGGCGGAAACAATGTACATCAGATTCCGGAAGAACAAATCGAGAAGATGAAGGGGAAATACCAGGTGGTTTTGTAAGGAGGGATTGGGCTTGTAATGAAGGAAAAGGGAAATATGTTTAAAGAAAGATAGGACGCAGCATTTCAATTTTTTCCTAAAAACAAAAAAGGCAAAAAAAAAACGCCGCGTAACCTTAAGTTAAGCGACGGTCTTTTAACAAACTTGGATTATCTCCAGTTGTTTGTTTTAGGTTTTGCGATGTTTACTTTCATCTCACGGTTAAGAATGTTCTTTCCGTTAAGTTCTTTGATTGCGTTATCAGCTTCTTTTCCATCTTTCATTTCGATGAATCCGAAACCTTTAGAACGGCCAGAATACTGGTCAGTGATGATTTTTGCAGAAGTTACTGCTCCGTGTGCTCCGAAAAGTTCACTGAGTTTACCTTCAGTCATATCGTAAGAGAGGTTGCCAACGTAAATGTTTACTGACATAGTTTTTGTCCTGTTTGTTAAAGTTGACTCGGGAATTCTAGATTTACAATCGTCGGAACCCTAAAAGGGATTTTGGGTAAGAACTCCAGAAAAATGCAGGGAAAAACTTGGGAAAGCTACCAGCGTGCAAGCTTGAAAGGACTACTTCGGCGGTGAAAATCAACAATACTCTGAATCTTCTGTCAGTCTAATTACCCTTTCTAAAAAAAGCAATCTGAAAGAAGACTCAGAGAGAAAATTACGAAAAAAGAGATTTCTAGTGGTGGTGGTGTCCGCCTGGGCCATGTACGTGACCGTGTTGTAATTCTTCTTCCGTGGCTTCGCGAATGGATTTGATGGTGACTGCAAAGTGGAGTGTTTCTCCAGCTAACGGGTGATTGCCGTTCAGAATGACATCTGCATCACGAACTTCTTGTAAGTATAGAACCATTCTACCTTCGGGAGTGTCCGTTTGGAATTCCATTCCTACTTCTAACTCGGCTTCTGGAGGTAGTTCCGTTTTGGGAACTTGAAAAATCAGAGCTTCGTTATATGTCCCATAACCATCTTCAGGTGGTACAGTTACATTTTTAGAATCTCCGTTTACTAATCCTTCTAGTTCTTTTTCCAAACCGGGAATGATGTTTTGCCAGCCGTGGAGGTATAATAGTGGTTCGTCTGATTGGTCCAGAGTTTCTCCCTGGGCGTTCTTTAGGTGATAGGAAAATCCTACAACCATTCCTTTGCTGATGGTTTTTGACATATTCATTACATTGTACCAATGGAAAAAAATACTGCAACCGAATAAAAGGTTGGTACCAAATTGTAATCGAAGAAATTGAACCTTGGAAATATTACATCTATGAATTGGTCACTACTTATTCAAGTTTTAGGTGGGCTCGGGATTTTCATCTACGGGATGAAATTACTAAGTGAGTCCTTACAACGTGTGGCGGGAGATCGGCTTCGTTCCTTTCTTTCGTCTATGACGAGAAACAGAGTCTCTGCTGTGTTCAGCGGACTATTTATTACATCTACAATACAATCCAGCTCGGCAACTACCGTTCTTGTGGTTGGATTTGTGAATGCTGGTTTAATTTCACTCGCCCAAGCCATCGGTGTCATTATGGGGGCCAACATTGGAACCACCATCACTGCATGGATTGTATCCTTTTTAGGTTTTAAGTTTAACATTGCATCCTTTGCATTACCAGCGGTAGCAGCAGGGGTGATCTTAAATTTTTCACGTAAAGAAAGCAGATCCGGTTGGGGAAGTTTCCTCATTGGATTTGGTTTTTTATTTTTAGGATTGGATTATTTAAAAACATCCGTTCCTGATAGCGCAAAAGATCCAGATAGTTTTCTCTTTTTACAACAATACACCAATATGGGATTCAATACTATATTGTTGTTTGTTTTGATTGGTGCCTTACTCACCATTGTGATCCAATCTTCTTCGGCTTCCACAACCATCACCATCACACTTGCATTCTCAGGTTACATTCCGATTGATGCTGCCTATGGTATGATTCTTGGTGAAAACATTGGAACAACAATTACAGCAAACCTTGCAGCCATTCCGGGAAATCGAAATGCCAAAAAAGCAGCCCTTGCACATACCTTATTCAATGTGTTTGGAGTCGTTTGGGCACTTCTATTCTTTAAACTATTTACTGGAATTGTAGATGATTTGATTCCTGGTGATCCACTAACAGATAAAGAATCAACAAGGTTCCATATTTCACTGTTTCACACAATGTTTAACATCACGAATACTCTGATCCTTATTTGGTTTGTGAATACAATCTCCAAAGTGGTGAGTGCAATTGTCGATGGACTTGCATCCAAAACAGGAAAAGACAAAGATTCCATTCGCCTTCTACAAGCTGGTACTGTAAAAACTACTGAACTTGCGATGGTGGAACTGGTTGAGTTCACTAAAAAAATCATTCGTGATACCTATGATTTCCTTCGATTGACAGAACAAATTTTACTCCAACCATACGATGCTACAAGAATTGGCCAAGTATTGAAAAAAGAAGAAGAATTGGACCAAGTTCGCACAGAAGTTCTGACCTACCTAAATCAAATCCAAGAAACCGGTGTCACTGGTAACTATGCGAAAGATGTTTTAGGAATTATGGAAAGAGTAAAAGCAGTGGAAGAGATGGGTGATAACTTTGCATCCATTGCAAGAAAAATGAGAAAGTCTCACCGCCAAAAAGTATCTTTGGACAAAACATTCGGCCAATCTGTAAAAGACCAAATGGACTTACTCAAACACCACTATGACATTCTACTAGTGAATTTGGACCAAAGTGAAACTTTTGACATCCTTGGAAATCCACAAATTCGTAACCAAAGTCGCGAGTATCGTTTTCAAATGATTCGTTCCATTAAAAAGAACGATTCTAAAGTGAAGAAGAAAAAGTATCAGAAAAAAGACAATTTGATGCCAGCTCTCCTTTATCGTGATATTTCTCGTAACTTGGATAATATTTCCAGACTATTGAATGCGGCAATTTATGCGGACGTTTAGTCCGCTTTCAATTGTTTAAGTAATTTCTAATAGAATAAATGTTATGTCATCGTCTGCGGAACCTTCTTTGTTCCGTAGGCGAATGTGTTCATCAATTCCTCCATACAAAGATTCCACTGATTCACTTTTTCTTGTGAGTAACCACTGGAGTAGTTCCTCTTCTCCCGAGTCACCATTTTCCCACAAATCCCAAATCCCATCAGTAAAAAGTAAAATTTTGTCTCCCGTAGATAGGAGATGAACCTCTTCTGGATAATGGACATCTTTGGAATATCCTATGAGTTTTCCTTTGGGCCGAATGACCTCAATCGATTTTGAATTTTGATTGAACTTGTATAAGGCGGGATGTCCTGCATTGGCCACTTTTAATTGTTTTTGTTCCAAATCGATAAAAATTGCACTCGCAGTTAATAATTGGTTTTTATAGTTACCAACTAACGAAACGTTAATACTCTCCAATACTTTTCCTGGTTTATTGGCAAAGGCCAAGGTTTGCATATAAGCAATTTTTAACATGGCAGCTTCAATAGCTGCCGGTACACCATGTCCTGTGACATCTGCAATGAGCCCGCATATTTGGTGTTTACCGTAAGCAGTTAAATCATAAAAATCTCCACCCACTAACGAAGCTGGAAAATATCCTGTTTTGATGATAAGACCAGGAATTTTGGGAAGAATCTGTGGGAGAGTGGATTCTTGTAGTTTTTGAGCTAACTTTAATTCTTTTCCATAAGCAATTAACTTTTGTTTGTTGATTTCTGCTTTGAGTTGGATTTTATCTTTTTCTTTTCGAACTACAGAAATCCGATCACCCAGGCCAAATGCCATCAGTAAAACTTCAATGGCCATTCCTACCTGAAATGAATTTTCAGTAAATGAATTGACTGGGAATAAACCCATATATTTGAGGACTGTGGCAAGTCCTCCAATGATCACCATGAAGTAACCATAAAAGTAAAATCTTGCCGGCGGGAATTTTTTAATATAGGCTATATAATAGGATACAAACAATACATAAAAGGCCAAAAGAAAAGAAAATATATCACCGGACCTGTTCATCAAACGGTAAGGTAAAAAAGGAAGTAAACAAAGGCTTACAATAGGAATAATCATTAAACCTAAAAACCATTTATATATGAATGGTGCATTTTCCTTTAAGTTCATAAAGGTAATGCTCATTGGAAAACAAGTGAGTAAAAATAAAAAGTATAGGAGGTTATGAGTATCGTATACTATTTCGGGAGAATTTGGGAAAAAATAAACAGGCAACAATCCTTGCAACGAAAGTTGAAACAAAATTGCAGAAATGAATAAATACAAAACATAAAAAATATACGCTTTGTCTCGAACCATAAAATACACAAATAGATTGTAAAGAGTCATGACTCCGACAATTCCGAAAAAAAATCCTTGTAACAAAGTATCTAAAGATACAAAGCTATCAAAATTTTTTTCATCAGCTACCATCAGAGGGACGGACATGGAACTATCTGTTTTGATACCTACATAATATGTAACGGTTTCACTCGGTAATAAATCGTTTGCATAACTAAACCCACGATAATCCCTTTCTCTGTTTCTTAGTGGAAATAATCTTCCTTGTACATTTTCTAAAATTTCACCTGATTCGCGTAAGGCGTAATATTTAACTTCGTCTAGTAATGGATACTTGATATAGGTAATAATGCGTTTGTAATGATTTTCATCATTATGTAAAACAAAACAAAACCAATATTGTTTTTCTGTATTTCCAAAATTGGGAATGATCCCATCTGATTTTTCCGTAGGGAATGTTTGGAAGCGGTCTGAAACTTCGGTGACCGACTGTATTGCCGGGTTTATTGAGAAATAAATGAGGTGATTTGATAGATCAAATGTTTCGCCTCGGAAGGATGAGAGTGTAACAGGCGTTGCATTAGGACAAACTTTTGATTCAGCGAAGAGGTTTGTATAAAAGAGACATAACAGGATGACGGTGAATGTCTGTTTCATACAGGAAGGTCACAAGTATAAGACGAAGACCTTCCTTTGTAAATATGTTTGTTTTAGAAAAAAAAGGAATTAAGCTGTAACTGCAGGAATTCCTGCTAAGATTCTAAGGGAGTCGTAAGCTTTTTCTTTTTGTTCTACTTTGGTTTTGTTCACAGCCTTGCGGATGATCACATCCCATTGTTTTTCTGGATGTTCCATTTTCATGTTTTCCAGAAGTTCTAAAATGTTTTCGTCATCGGATGCGTTAAAAATCTCTTCCGAATCATAACGAAACATTCCGAAAAGGGCGTCGATATAATCTCCAACGCTCATGGCTTCTTTTTCACCAGGTTGGATTTTTTTCTTTTCTGCTTTTCGCAGTTCTCGTTCCCTGCGTTCTAGTTCCGTGCGTTTCATCTGATGGCCTCTAGCTCGTTTGCATTGGTTCCAAGACCATGTTTTCAGAGGGCAGGAGGGACGACACCAAATTTGTCCAAAAATTGTCTCGATTTTTGCGTTGGGTGGCCAAAGATGGGGAGGATGTTCCTCAAACGGTGGATTGCCGGAAGTTTGACTTTATTCCTATGTACTCAATTCCTATTTTTGGGGAGTGGGTTACTTGGGTATTGTGTCGAGTCAGCATCAAAAATCTGCCAATGCAACCATGGATCCAAAAAGGAAAAACATGGGAACGCGGAAGACCAACTTTTTTCAGAAGACCGAGAAACAACCGTTACCTTAGCTTCTTCTCAAAACCACCAAAACCCAGAAGAAGAGACAATGAAACCAAGTTGTCATGATGCTAAATCGGGTGAAGCTCACCTCTGTTCCTGTAAAAAACAAAAAAAAGATGCACTTTCTTTGCGGACACACCACCAAACTATGGATCGACCAAATTTAGAAATGAAATTGGTTACCTCTTCAGTTATCATTTATATAATGACTGAGTCTCCTTCCACTCTTCAAGATGGAAGAATCCCTTCTTTACTCCGGCCACCTCGTATCTAAGATTCTATAAATTTACATTTAGTAGATTGATTGATTGATTGATGAATTTACATTCTCTATTTTTCATACCAATCAATAACAAAACAATAATCGTATTTTAGAATATTAGGTATTTATGAACATATTTAAATCTTTTTTAATTTTCCTTTCGGTAGTGGGAGTTATTTCCTGTAACCCGAATTCCAAATCTGATGACAACGAAACTTTAGCTCTTCTGGCATTAGCTTTACCACAAACGGTGAATTTGAATTTTGAAGCCCTTGCCAATGGACAACCTTTGGTTACCGGTTCGAATATCACTGCAGATAGTCGCACTGTGCAGTTTCGTGACTTCCGATTGTATATTTCAGAAGTGAAACTAGTGAAAGCAGATGGAACGACTGCGGATGTGTCTTTATCTACGGATAATGTTTGGCAATCTAATGGAGTTGCTCTAGTGGATCTAGAAACAACTCAGACTACTGAAACAAATACGAAGGTCTCTGGAACTGCACCTGCAGGAAGTTATACTGGAGTCCAGTTTACTGTCGGCGTTCCTGAGGCATTAAATCACTTAGATAAAACAAATCAGACTGCACCATTAAACAACGGAGCTATGTATTGGTCTTGGACAGGCGGATATAAACATTCGAAAATTGAATTCACATATAATAGCGGAACTGATTGGACAAGTTTACATGTTGGATCGACTACCTGTAACGGAGCACCTAACTATGGTAACTGTTCTAAAAAATTTAGAGCATCAATTCGATTAACAGGTCAGTTTAGCCCAGGTAACCAAAAGGTTTCGTTTGACGTTGATAAGTTAATAAATGGGCATACTTTCGGTGCTATGGGTATGTGTATGCCTGGAACTGGGGCACCATGTGATACTTTGGTTCAAGCATTTGGATTGAATATTACTAGCGGGGCGGTAGATAGTTCTATCACACAACGAGTGTTTAGTCTCAAATAAATTTTTATCCAAGGTTGGTATTTTTAGTACCAACCTTGCTTTTTATAGGATATATATATGAAGTATTTTCATTTTCCTTTGTTCGTACTTTCTAGTTTTCTCTTTAGCTGTAACATACTTCCGTTCCAGAAAAAAGAAACTAATAATGATATGCTGCTTGCCGCACTTGGGATTTTGGCAACAGCTTCCGATTGGGTTTGGGATTTGCCACCAGGTTTTCCGCAGCCCATCGTTCCGTCTGATAACCCCATGTCCAAAGCAAAAGTAGAACTGGGCAGGCATTTGTTTTATGAAAAGAAATTGTCAGGGAATGGTACGATGGCTTGTAGCAGTTGCCATTTTCAATCATTGGCATTTGCAGACGGGAAAGATTTTCCAAGTGGAATTACGGGCCAATCTCATCCAAGAAATGCACAACATCTTTCTAATGTAGCCTATATGCCAAGACTTACCTGGAGTAATCCGAAAATGTCAAGTTTGGAGATTCAAGCACGTGCTCCCATGTTTGGCGAAACTCCGATTGAACTTGGCCTGCAGAATAATAATTTTCTGAATGAATTATCATCTAATGCAATTTATCCACCTATGTTTCAGCGAGCGTTTGGTGGTTCTGGGATTACCGAACAAAATGTACGATATGCCCTTGCTAGTTTCCAAAGATCAATGATTTCAGGAAATTCAAGATATGATCAATATACTTTTCGAAATAATAAATCATCCTTAACTGCTTCTGAGATTCGAGGACTCAATTTATTTAATGGGGAAGTGGCAGAATGTTTTCACTGTCATGGTGGATTTAATTTTACGGATACTTCCTTTCATGGTGGAGCAATAGAAGAATTCTTTTACCATAGTAATGGAATTCATGATGATGCATACTATGCGGGTGTTCCCAGTAATAAACGAGGATTGTTTGATTTAACAGGTGTTGCTTCAGATACGGGAAAATTCCGAGCACCGTCGTTGCGTAATATTGGGGTTACTTATCCTTATATGCATGATGGAATTTTTATGTGTGCGGATGCGAACAATCCAGACAAACCTGCAGGAAGTGGGAAAACTAAGGTTGATTGCGCACGCGATGCATTGACGCAAGTGGTAGATCATTACAGATCTGGAGGTCAAAATCATACAGTAAAAGATAGCACTTTAATTCGTGCTTTCACCATAACAAATTCCCAACGAGATGATATGGTGAATTTCCTTTTAGCACTGACCGATGACGAGTTTTTATCGAATCCAAAATTTGCGAGTCCCTTTTAATGAAGCGCCTGATCTTTCAAATTTGGGCTGTACCGTTTTTCGTATTTTTATTCACCCACTGTACCTTTGGTTCGGTGGGCGATAGCAATAAGGAAAAAATGGAAATCCTTCAGAACTTAATTTTTTTTAATAACAACCAGACGATTCCTATTGGAACGAATCTGCGAAGTTACGATGACCAAGCGGATGATAATCTAAATCAGTTTAGTTTAACTAGTAATTCTGTAGTTTACAATATCACCATTCAAAGTAGTACTTATATCAATTGGGAAACTGGAACTTACCGCATCAATCCACCTAATCAGGTTTTAGGTGTCTCTACTTCTGGTTCGGAAAAAAGTTCTAACGCAACTGCAAAAACTCATACTCCCTATACTGTGCCTCTCGATTTGCCAGCCGATGATTTGTACGGAAAATCCTATGCATTCTTACCCACAGGAATTGTATCGAATATCACTCAATTCAATAGCACAATGGAAACTGGTGCTAGTTTTCTTTTTCCATACACGAAGATTTCGAGTATGCCATTAGGAGTGGTAGCGGTTGCGAATGTGAGTTGGGAGGAGATTTCTATCAGGATGGATGTCGCAGGAAAGGATGTAACAATTTTACTTCCACAAGGAAATAAATCCATTACTCCTAAATGTAAAATCCCAATTAAACCTAGTCGATCTGGCAATATTGAAATTTTATTTTCTTTATCTTCACTTTTCCAAGATCGCACCGTTTCTGGCACACCTCTGCGGTTTTTACAACAATTGTCACTCGTGGCGGGGCCTGTAGTCATTTCTAAAGTATCCAATATAAATTTATACAATATACTTCTACAAAATCTCCAAGCAGAAGATATCGTTTTTAGTTTTCCCGGTTGTTTCCCTGGAGTGGAACGATGAAACAAAGTGTTTTAGTTTTATTTCTTTTTTTAATTAGCTTTCAATCGATTCATTCGCATCACACGGGTTCGTCGGATAGTCCCAATGCAACAGCAAGGTTTGTGGATCCATTTACTGGAAAACGAGAAAAACCAACCAACTATTTGGTAATGACACAAGATTATTATCAATCGACTCGTGAAAATAGTCATCTATTCACAACGACAGCATTTGCTGAGATGAATTTTTTTGATGGAAGGTTTGCTCTCAATGCTTCTGTTCCTTGGAACTATTACCAACAAAGAGGAAGGGAAGATGCGACAAGGATTGGAAAAACGTATCTTGGTTTTAAATACCAACCATTTTTTGATTTAGATAAACCTTATTTCTTTGTCATTGAGGGATCCGTTGGTTTTCCGAGTGGCCCGGATACAGATAGGTTTACTGGTGGAAATTATTATACTGGTTCTGGGTTTATCAAACTTGGTTATTTGTATGAGAAGTGGTCATTCGTCACGAAGATCGGTGGATTAAATCCACTCTCTCGTCCACAACCAAACAACTTACAAGATAACGACGGAGTTCCATATTATTATAGAAAACCTTCAGCTTCTCCACCTGAACCAGAATACGAGTTCAAAAAAACCACTCTCATTTCTGGTTATGTGACGTATTATTTGTTGCCTGAAATTTCACTCTTTACTGGGTTATTGTATCGGAATCCCTATAACGGAGTGGATTATTCCAAAGAAAAAGACAAAGCGAATCCATCTTATTTTACAGAGGCGAGTGCGGGATTTTCTTGGAATTTTTCAGAGAAATATAATATGAGTTTAGCCTATCGCTATCCTTTGCAAAGAGATCGTGAGTATCGACTCTACCAATCTGCATGGACATTTGCCTTCTCAATGGAGTGGGGAAGCGATTGACATTTGATGCCTTTTTTAAAACGTTCTAAGAAACTCTATAAATTTTTAATCGTAAAAGGTAATCTATGAGCAACGTAGAAATCGTACCAGTAGGGGAACTCCCTCCTATTGGAGTTGTGCCCAAAAAAATGCACGCACAGGTCATTCGCCCGGAACGTTACGGCGAACCGAAAACTTCTTTCCAATCAGAAGTCATTGATGTTCCGGAGATCGGTCCGAACGAAGTTCTCGTAGCCACTATGGCTGCTGGAGTTAACTATAATAATGTTTGGGCAGCTTTAGGATATCCAGTTGATGTGATTGCAGCTCGTAATAAAAAAGGCGAACCAGAAAAATTCCACATCGGTGGATCTGATGCATCTGGTATTGTCTATAAAGTTGGATCCGATGTTAAAAATGTAAAAGTGGGTGACGAAGTTGTTGTCCATTGTGCAATGTGGGATCCAAAAGATCCGTGGGTTCTTTCTGGAAAAGATCCAATGTATGCACCTTCTCAAATCATTTGGGGATATGAATCCAACTGGGGTTCCTTCGCACAGTTTTGCAAAGTGCAAGACCATCAGTGTCTTCCTCGGCCGCAACACCTAACATGGGAAGCATCAGCTGCTTATATGTTAGTCGCTGCTACCGCCTATAGAATGTTACACCATTGGAAACCAAACGATGTAAAACCTGGTGATGTTGCATTGATTTGGGGTGGAGCTGGTGGCCTTGGTGCTATGGCAATCCAAATTGTAAAAGCAGCTGGTGGAATTCCCATCGCAGTTGTTTCTTCCGATGACAAAATTGATTTTTGTAAAAACTTAGGTGCTGCCGGTGTCATCAACCGTAACAAGTTCAAACATTGGGGTGGACTTACTTCTGATATCAACAAACCAGAAGCATTTGTTGAATGGACGAAACAAGCTCGTGAATTTGGAAAAGCGATTTGGGACATTGCTGGAAAAGGCAAAAACCCACAAATCGTATTTGAACATCCGGGTGAAACGACACTTCCTACATCTGTATTTGTTTGTGAAACAGGTGGTATGGTGGTGATTTGCGCGGGAACCACTGGTTTTAATGCAACAGCTGACTTACGTTATCTGTGGATGAGACAAAAACGTCTGCAAGGTTCTCACTTCGCAAACGACGACAATTGTCGTGATCTCAACCAATTGGTGATTGATAAAAAAGTGGATCCAGTTTTGGCACAAACTTTTACTTTCGATCAAACAGGTGAATGCCACCAATTGATGAGAGAAAATAAACACCCAGCAGGAAACATGTCAATCCTCGTTGGTGCAAAAACTACAGGTCTTGGAAAGAAGTAATTCTTTCCAGGTGTGTATTTAGAGTACATGTCCCCACCCTATTGAGACTGGGTGGGGTTATCCACCCGCCACCCAATGGCTCCATCTACCATGAAACTTCCGTTTTGTGAATTATTTTTCCGTCATCGCAGTTTTTATTTCTATAAAGTTCATATTTTAACAATAGGAGTTCGTTTATGCATCCAAGAATCAATTTAATCACACTCGGTGTTTCCGATTTAGAACGTTCCATAAATTTTTATGAGAATGGCCTGGGTTGGAAACGATCAAAAGAAAGTAACGATAGTGTTGCATTTTTTCAAATTGGAACTCTCGTATTTGGTTTATTCGGTGAAAAAGCATTGGCTGAAGACATTGGAATCCCATTTCAAAAACGACAAGAGTTTTCGGGAATAACACTTGCACAAAACCAAACTAGTGAAGCCGAAGTTGATGTTGTAATCAACAAAGTGCGTGCGTTAGGTGCAGAGATTCTCAAAGAACCTCAAAAAGTTTTTTGGGGAGGTTACAGTGGATATTTTAAAGACTTTGACGGACATATTTTTGAAGTCGCTTACAATCCTTTTTTCCCATTAAATGAAAAAGGTGAAATTGTTTTAAGTAAATAACCACATTTTTTCTATTATATTTTTAATTTGAAATCTTTTTAAGGAAAATTATGAAACAAGCGCAAGTCAGTCATTTTGGTTTGGATCATTTAAAAATTGTAGAAGTTTCGGAGCCAACAAATCCAAATCCAACAGAAGTTTTGGTTCGAATGCGAGCAGCTTCATTAAACTATCGTGATTCTTTGGTTGTTGACGGTAAATACAATCCTAAATTTCCACTACCTTTGATCCCTTGTAGTGATGGTGCAGGCGAAGTGGTGGCGATTGGATCGCAAGTAACAGAATGGAAAGTGGGAGACCGTGTACTTCTCACATTTGCACCAAAGTGGATTGCGAAAGAAGCAACCCATGCAGAAATGCGCCATACCATTGGAGGCCCACTACCAGGCACCTTACGCGAATTTGCTTTGGTTCCGGAGACAGGACTTGTTCGAATTCCTTCCCATTTAACTTACGAAGAAGCAGCCACCTTACCTTGCGCTGCACTCACTGCCTGGTCAGGATTATTTCAGTTTAGTCAATTAAAACCTGGTGAATTTGTCGTAGTACAAGGAACAGGTGGAGTGTCTATTTTTGCATTACAGTTTGCAAAATTGGTGGGTGCCAAAGTCATTTTAACTTCCTCAAGTAGAGAAAAACTTGAACGTGGAAAAGAGTTAGGTTCTGATTATTTAATCAATTATAAAGAAACACCTGAATGGGGAAAAGAAGTCCGTCGGATCACCGAAAAAGTAGGAGCCGATCATATTATTGAAGTCGGTGGGGCAGGGACATTAGAACAATCCATTGCCGCCTGTCGTCCGTTTGGCGTAATCCATTTGATTGGGATTCTTGCCGGTAAATCAGGAGAGCTGAATTTACTTCCAGCAGTGATGAACAATTTAAAGATCCAAGGTTTAGTTGTCGGTGGAAGGAACGCCTTTATCGAAATGAACCAAGCGATCGAGACTTCTGGCCTAAGACCAGTAGTTGATAAAGTTTTTACCTTAGAAGAATCCGCTGAGGCAATCCGATACTTACGATCGGGCTCTCACTTTGGAAAAATTGTCATTCGTATTTAAAATTGAATTCCTTTCAATGTCCAAGGCAATCACAGATAAATGAATTTCAATCAACGCTAAAATAAGCGAGATCACCATAAATAATAATGATAAAGCAAATAAAATCCAAGCAACAATATTATAAAATGGAATCATCCCCATCGAACAAGTGCATAGGATCAAACTAAAAATCCCCGCACTCTGAGCATATAGGATTAGAGAAATACGAAAACGTAAATTATGAATTTGTTTTTCTATAATGTCCGACTTTGTTGTTTCGTATTCACTGAGCAGTTGTCTGGATAATTTTGCCAATCCAAAAAAACGATTGGTATAAGCAAGCATAAGCAAAGAGATTGCAGGAAACAATAGTCCTGGTATACTGTATGTTAGGTTGTCCAATGAATTTATCCTTGTTTTACCTGAAGGACTTGTTCTCCCAAATCAATTTTTCCATCAGGAGTGCGAATATTTGCTTTGATGAGATCCCCGGGTTGTAAATATTCTTTTCGTTTTTTTTGTCCCTTGATAAAAACTTCCCATTTTTTGTGTTCAGACAGAAAACTTGCAAATATTTGTTTTACCTTTCCTGGAGCCTTAAGTGCACAACCAGATGGTGTTCCTGTTAATAAAACATCTCCCACTTGTATATGAGTAAACTGTGAAAGTTCAGCGATGGTTTCTTTAGGGGGATAAACCATTTGATTTGTTTTTGCGGATTGCCTCAATTGCCCATTGACAGTTAGGTTTAATTCTAACAGATCAATTTTGTCAAAATCATTTGGTTCTAAAACAGCAAGAACGGGTCCCGCAGGGAAAAAGGTTCGGTAGGATTTTCCTTTATACCATTGCAATTGGGGAAGTTGGATGTCTCTTGCAGAAATATCATTGGCAATAAAGAGAGCGGCTATATATTCATTTGGGTTATAAGAATAAAAATCAAGAGGTTCATTGATTTCTTTTCCAAATACAATTCCTAATTCAATTTCATAATCTAAAAGTTCTACCTGTTTTGGTCGGATCACTTCACCTAACGCAGTTGTAATGGAAACATCTGATTTAGTAAAAAACAAATTATACGTCTTTGATTTTGGATCAATTCCAGCTTCTAACGAATGTTTTTTGTAATTAGCACCTTGGCAAACTACTTGGCAAGGAGTAGTGATAGGAGACAAAATAGTAATTTTATTTTTGGGGATTGTATTCTTTGAAATAAAGTTCGAAGGAATTTTTATTTTTTTCTTTTGGAGGTCAGCTAGCAGACCTTTGGTGGATAAATCTCCTATTTGTAAAGGAAAGATTGTATCACCAGTGACCATTCCCCAATCAATTTTATTTTTATTTTGAAAACGTACAAAGTGTTTTGCCATTGTAAACCTAAGAAACTAAGTTTGGGGGTGGGAAAAAAAACACCTGGGCCAAACGTTGGCCCTTGTGATCTGAAAGTGAAAAGTTGGTTTATTCTTCAGAAAAAAGATTGTTGAGTGAATCGATGAGAGTGTCCACTTCTACACCGTAACCCATACAAACTTGTTCAATCGTCTCAACTTCGTTAATCGAACAATGAGAACATCCACCTAAATGGTAGCTGGAGAAAACGAGTCCTGCTTCTGGGTGGATTGCAATTGCTTCTCCCACAGTCATTTCTTTAAAAAAACGCGGTTTTGTTGTTTCAGTCATCTTATCAAACCCTCGGGAAGGAAATTACTATACAAATATTGGACTATGCTCTATTCGTCAATGGAATGTTTACCCAGGAAAACGGGAAATTTTATGTTCGAATTGAGGGACGGTTTGAGTCGGCCCATTTCCTCTACCAGTACTTTGCAGACGGCTCCGATGAGCCCATCCATGGCCATTCTTGGAAGGTTGAGGTGTTTTTAGAGGGAAATACAAACATTCGTCCAGATGGTATTTCTTACGATTTTTTGACAGCTAGGACCCGCCTCACTGAGTTAGTCCATTCCATCGACCATATTTTAATCAACGACCATCCGGACTTTAAGGGAACAAATCCCACTTCCGAGAACGTAGCACGATGGTTTTATGCAGGTTTAAAATCTGAAGTCAATTCTTCTGAAGGGAAAATTCGCCGGATCGTAATCCACGAGGGGCCTGAAAACCTTGCATTCTTCGAACCGGAATGAGAGCCTAATTACATCTCATTCGTAACAATAGTTAGGTACTACTCCTTAGTTTTTTCCGGACCCACTTTCGATTGCGAAAGGTTGTTCAATATAAATCCAAAATCATGTAATGCGCTCTTTTGAGTTGTCTCGGAAATAAATTATTTTAAATGCGACGAATATGAAAAAAGAACGATTGGTAGAAAAAAACTTCGTAGCTCAGTTTCTTACGTAAAATTTATGTCAACAAACATTCGTTTGTGCTTTAAAATCGACATAATTCATCAGTCCTGAGAACTTTCGCAAACAAGAACACTTTTATCCTCAACATTCACGCTTTGTTTTTATTGCAGATGTTTCCGTTTTTTTTCATAAAATTTTAGCATCTTAATCGATTGCTTTTCTACCCACTCATTATGAAAATCGATAGAACACTCTATGCCACACACGGAACTCAAACACAGTTTAGGTCATATTTTGCTTGTGGAAGACGAAGCTATCTTGGCTATCTCACAATCAGAATTCCTTAAAAACAAAGGGTATTCCGTGCAGTATGTATCAAATACAAATGATGCATATGACTACATCACTTCAGGTGAAAAAGTAGACTTGATCCTTATGGATATAAATCTTTCTGATGGAATGGATGGGATCCAACTTGCTGAAAAAATTCTTTCGTATCGTGAGATTCCAATTTTATTTGTTAGTGGCTATTCAGATAATAAAATATTAGATCGTGTATGTAAAATAAAACACTACGGATTCATTCCAAAAATATCTAGTCCAGATATAGTTGAGTGTATGATACGATCGGCTCTCAAACTTTACAAGGCTGAACAATCGTTAGCATTTAGAGAAAAAGAACTTCGTATAACATTTGAAGCCATGGGAGATGGTGTGATTGTCCTAACGCCAGAAGGTTTGATACGTGAAATCAATCATAAGGCTTTAGATTTGTTGGGACACCGAAAATCAGAAGTATTAGAAAAGGATTTATCCTCATTTTTGTATTTAGTGCAGTCAGAAGCTCGTAACAGAGTATCCTATCCGTTTTTCAATTCACCAAGTGGGCTAATAAAAACAGAAAGACGAAATGATCTCATTATTGTTTCTCGAAGTGGTCGTGAAACGCACGTTACAGAAACTATTTCTCCTATTTTAGATTCAAACAAAAAACTAAGTGGAGTTGTGATTGTTTTTAGAGAAACTCCAAATACTTCTGTTATGGTTCCTCCAAAAGATGGGGAAAGCCTTTATGCAAAGGTGTTTCAACTTAGTCCCATTGCAATGGCAATTTCGACTGTAAAAGATGGAACGTATTTAGATGTTAATTCTTCAATGGAAAACATTTTCCAAATGGAAAAATCAAAAGTCATTGGAAGAAAAACCACAGACTTTGAGGCATGGAGTAATCCTGAACAAATTGCCCGCCTAACGCAAATTTATCAAGAAAAAGGTAGGATGAACGGCGAAAGAATGTCAGTCGAACATTCCGATGGTAAAAAATTTGATGTAATGGTGTTTAGCCAAGCATTTGAAATTGCTGGAGAAAGGTTTATACTCTGGATCAATTTAGATGTGACAAAAATTTTGGATATAGAAAACAGGCTCGCAAAATCTTTAGAAGAAAAAGATGTTCTACTGAAAGAATTACAACACCGAGTTAAAAATACACTCGCTATCATTTCTGGACTTTTGAATTTAGAATCTTTTAAAGTTGAAAATGATATCGCCAAACAATCATTTTTAAATGCGCAGTCTCGGATCATGTCCATGTCCAAAGTTTACGAAAATTTATACCAATCAGAAGATTTGGAATCTGTTGATTTGCGTAAGTACATTGAGGATTTAGTATTCAGTCTTCATGATATCTTTGTCCTGAATCCTACAAAAATTCGATTTGATGTAAAGTTAGAAGAAATCCGATTGGATTTAAAACGTACATTGCCACTTGGTTTGATACTAAATGAACTATTAACCAATGCATTAAAATATGCTTATCCCAATGAAAAAGGCGGCGATGTTCGTATCCATTTATCACAATCAAATGAAAATATTATTTTGTCCGTCGGAGATGATGGAGAAGGTTTACCGGATTCAGTGAATATCGAAAAAGGAAATCATTTTGGGTATGAATTAATTCGTAGCCTCACTTCTCAATTAAAAGGGGTGCTTTCTTCTATTTCCAAAAAAGGAGAAGGTCTTAATATCATGATTTCTTTCCCACTAAACCAAAAAGATAAAAACTAAAACGTTTTGTTATTCACCAAACTTACTTTTCTTTTCGTTTTCTTCCTCGGATAGTTCCAATAAAAACCAATCGCACTTGTTTGATCGTCTGCAATTTTAATTTTCTCATCTCTGAATGGGCATCGGTTGCCAGATCTAAAAAATCGGAAGCCATTTGAAAACAAATACTCACAATCAATTCGGAAGCAAATTGGATGTCTTGTACGGGAATCATTTTTGGCATTCGCATGTCTTTTGCTAGTTCGGCTGCGATCAGTTTCATCGACTCACGAATTTTTTCACGAATCTTTCGATTCCCTCCGGTTCTTTCTCTCGCAATAAAACGAAAGAGGGAGCGGTTATTGGCTACGTAATCAAAGAAAAACCCAATCGTAAGTTGCAAAGCGGACTTGTAGGCTCCTTTTGTTCTGGCGTCCCCAACAATGGTTTGAATGCGACCACCACAGTCGTCTACCAGTGACAAACCCAGTTCTTCCATATTTTTGAAATGCCGATAAAATGCGGCTGGAACGATCCCAGCTTCTCCTGCCACTTCTCTAAGGCTCAAATCCCCCAGACCTTTCTCCTCTCCCATCAGGCGCAAGGCTCCTTCGAGCAAATTGCTATGGGTACGGAGCTTTTGGGCATAGCGTTTGTTGAGTTTCATGGTTTGAATTCAGTAAACGATTGTTCACTTTTTTTAAAAAGCAAGGACAAAAGGTGGATTTTGGGATTGACATAGCTAACGTCGTAAGTTAACACTATTAAATATCTCCGTGAACGAGTGTTCACTTAAATGCGAAACATGAGGCGAAAATGAAGACATTTCCTTTTATTTACAATGAACCCAAGGAATTCCTGGGATCCCTCCAATTGAAAGATTGGGCTGATTTCCTTCTAGGAGAAATCAATCCGCAGTTTTCAGTCACTACCACCAAGGCAAAAGTAATCGAAGTCCGTGAAGAAACTGCCGATGCAAAAACTTTCGTTTTAAAACCCAACTGGCTTTGGAAAGGATTTGTGTCAGGCCAACATGTTCCCGTCACTCTAGAAATTGCGGGAAGAAGAGTCACAAGATTTTATTCTTTATCCTCCGCACCAAATAGTAAGTATGTTTCAATCACCGTAAAGCGTCAGTCAGGTGGTCTTGTTTCGAACTTTATCAATCAAAATATCAAAAAAGGTGATTTGTTGGAACTTGGTGAACCACAAGGTGAGTTCATTCTTCCTAAAACATTACCTTCTAAATTTTTATTTTTAGCCGGTGGAAGTGGAATCACTCCTATCCACTCGATTCTAAAACAACTTCAATCTATAAAATACAATGGTAAAGCGACACTTCTTTACTTTGTTAGGTCCTTTGAAGATATCATCTTGCGTTCTTCTTTAGAAGAAATTACAAAAGATATAGGTTGGTTAGAGATACGTTATATTTTTTCTGATGTTCCTAAAGAAGGTTACGACTCCGGTTTTTTAACAAAGGAAATTTTACAGAAGTATACGGATGATTTAAAATCCTATTCTGTTTATGTATGTGGTCCAGCTCCCATGCAAACCAAAGCACTTTCTCTTTTAGAAGGTAATGAAGTGAAGTCTGAGTTATTTATGTTGCCAGGCCAATCTTTATTAAAAGTGAAAAAAACGGGAACAGTGGATGTGTTTCTCTCTTTGAGTCATAAAACCATACAGGTAAAAGGGGAACGTTCCCTTTTAGAAGAGTTAGAAGACCAAGGAATTTATCCACAAAGTGGATGTAGAATGGGTATTTGCCATACTTGTGTTTGTAAAAAAGCTGCTGGTTCTGTTACGGATCTATCAAAAGGCGAAGTATCTGAGTTAGGTGAAGAAAATATTCAAATTTGTATCTCTCGCGCGGAATCAAATTTGGAATTAGAACTGTAAAGCTCTTATAGTCGAAGCTAACAAAATTGAAAGGACGAATTAATCATAGGAAAAAATAATGAAAACGATTAGCAAAAAATTAAACAAAGAAGAAATCGAAGCATTTGGTAATGAAGTAGAAGCACTACGAGAAGAAGTGATGTCCAAAGTTGGAAAGGAAGATGCTGATCATATCCGTTTCATCTATAAAACATACCGATATACTGAAATTTTGGGTCGTGGACTCATTCATTTTAGTTTTGAACCAATATCGTTTGTAGCTGGGACTTTGTTACTGGCGACATCTAAAATTATCAACAATATGGAACTTGGTCATAATGTCCTACATGGTCAATATGATTGGATGAACGATCCACGTTTTAATTCAAGAACTTTCGAGTGGGATATCGTCTGTGATGCACATCAGTGGAAATTTTATCATAACTATATGCACCATACCTTTACGAATGTTTTAAACAAAGACCATGATTATGGTTATAATTTTACACGTTTGACAGAAGGGCAAAAATGGAAGCCGGTTCATTTAACACAGCCTTTCACTAATCTATTCCTTGCTATGAACTTTCAATGGGGAATTGGTGCACATGGATTCCGTGTTGAACACTTAGAAATTCCCAAAAAACAAAGAAATAAAAGAACCTTAAAAGATTTTAAGAAAGTGTTCTTTAAAAAAATTGAACTACAGGTTGTAAAAGATTACTTATTGTTTCCAGTACTTGCCGGACTTAATTTTCCAAAAATCATTTTAGGGAATATGATTGCGAATTTAATTCGTAACCTTTGGACCTATGCGGTGATATTCTGTGGTCACTTTACAGAAAATGCAGAATCTTTTTCTACTGAAGAAATTGTTGGTGAAAGCAAAGCACAATGGTATTTGAGACAGCTGAAAGGTTCGTCAAACTTGGACGGCAGTAAGTTGTTTTATACAATGACTGGACACTTGAGTCACCAGATTGAACACCACATGTTTCCAGGTATGCCGGCAAAACGTTATAGGGAAGTGGCACCTCGTTTGAAAGAAATTTGTGCAAAGTATGGTCAACACTACAATACAGGAAGTTTTCTAAAACAGTTTGCTTCTGTGTGGAAACGTATCATTGCTTATTCTTTTCCAGATTCGATTGCCGGAAAATTAATGGGAAATCGAAAAGTATATTTGGAACCAACAGGAATGATCACACAACCCAGTTTCCAGATCTCCCTTCCTGCGAAAGAGAAATCCGTTACTCTCACTTAACCTGAACAATTTTGGATTCCCACTGGCGCATTGTGGGGGTCCATCCCTTTCCTTTCTTCGGGTCCTCAGGTAGAGGACCCTTTTTTTTACCTTTCCGTGAGTCTAATTTTGTTTGCAGAAAGAATTGCTAAACTATCAGCATGGAACGCTTTGCACCAAGTTGTACGCAGTTCTTTACGTTTGGAAGATTTGTTTTTTGCTCTTTCCATTAAGTATCCGACAACGACTCTGGCAGCAGATTCCACAACTTCAAAACTATATGTTTCTTTAGTCTCTTGGTTCTCAATTGATTTGTAAGTCTCAACAATTGATTCAAAAAGATTACGAACTTCTAGAAGTTTGGGATTTGATTCTGAACCCTTTGCTAGTAGATCTAAGTAAGCACGAAACGTACCTGTAGGACTCATCCCCGAAGTAATTCCACCAATGGCTGCATTGACTTGGATTTGTGTAGTTCCATCATAAATATTGGTGATCCTTGCATCTCTGTAAAGCCTAGAAAGATCGTAATCTTCCGTATATCCAGCACCACCTAATACTTGTAATCCGTCGTATACTAGATCATTACACATTTCAGAATTATAGTATTTGGAAATAGGAGTCAGTGTGTTTGCGACTTTTTCCCAAAATTTTCCAGTTTTTGTTTCTTCTGGGTTAGGTGTTCTGCCATCTTCATACCAATAGTACTTATCTACAGAATATGCTGCTTCTACCATGAGACAACGCATACCCGCAAGTTCCCTTTCCATTCGATCCAACATACGGCGTACGGCAGGAATTTCATAGATTGGTTTTCCAAATTGGTTTCTTTCTTTCGCATATTTGAGAGCTTCTTCGTATGCTGCTGTAACAATTCCTGTGCCTTGGGACGATACGCTGAGACGTGCGCCGTTGAGCATTCCCATAACATACTTTACAAGCCCAAAACCTTCTTTGCCTACCAAATGACCTTCGCTATTTTCAAAAACAGTTTCACAAGTAGCGGAAGCTTTGATTCCTAATTTTTTTTCAATTCCTTGGACAGCGTAGTTTTTGTTTTCAACAATAAAGAAAGATAGCCCTCTCGCTCCGCTTTCTTGCGTTCCTGTCCTAGCAAGGGTAAGTGTAATGCCAGGACTTCCATTGATGCCACATGCCACTGTTTGGAATCTTTTCGTTCCATTTAGATACCACTTATCTTCTTTTTTTACTGCTTTGGTTGTGATATTTGGTAAGTCAGATCCAAAGTCAGGTTCAGAAAGTCCCATTGTGACTGTATAATTTCCTGATATCAATTTAGGAATCCACTCATCTTTCATTTCGTCTGTTGCACAAACTTCTAAGATGGCTGCAAGGCCCATACTTCCCACAGCAATGGTTATTGAACTATCGGATCTATACATTAACTCTGCAATCATTGCTTTGATGATACTTGGCGTTCCAAGTCCGCCATATTTTCTTTTGAATGCTGCGGGACCAAGTCCAGCATCGTGATACATTTTGATTACATCTACCATCTCTTGCGGATGGATTACGTTTCCATTTTCAAATTTTAATCCTTTTGAGTCTACGATTGAAGCAACCTGTGACACATACATTCCACTGATTTCTCCACATGATTTAAGGATTTCTTCGTAAAATGATTTCGCCTCATCAACATTAGATGGTGCATATTCTAATCGCGGATTGTTGTTTTCTAAATATAACTTGGAATCTGAAAATTGATTTTCGTAAATTGGTACAATTTCGTTCCAATCAATCAAATCTTCGAAATGTTCCTTTAAATCTTCGTTAGTTTGAAAGTAGTTGCTTTGGATCATATAAATTCCTTTTGGATTAGAAGATAAAATTTATGAATGCCAGGCGATTAAAAAATATCCGTATAACAAAAAAAATTGAATCCTTGTATTTAGTGAACCGATCAGTTCATTTTTGGCTTTTGAGTAAATTTGGAAACAAAAAAGAACATAGGAATTGGCCGACCTGGACGAAAAAACCGGTAGGCATTTGCAGAAATTAAGGTTTCTTTTTTACGGTTTCAAATTAAAATTCTAGATCTATCTCTGCCTTTGGATTGGTAATTTTTTCCTTTGGCAGAACAGGAGACGTATGAAACAACTCATTTCTATTCTAACACTCATTTTTGCCATTCAATGCGCAAGTGTGCCAACTTCAGAGTTACCAGTCAAATCAACCGTAGCGGGTACTCCGGTGGAATACAAACTAGACGGGAAAACATATGAGGGATTTCTCGCTGTTGATTCTTCCGTTACAGGCAAACGGCCTGGTATACTTGTGATCCACGAATGGTGGGGATTAAACGACTATCCAAAACAACGCGCGAAGCAGTTGGCTGATTTAGGATATGTTGCTTTTGTGATGGATGTATATGGAAAAGGTATCATTGCAAAAGACCATGTGGAGGCAGGAAAACTTTCAGGTGCCAATGGTGATCCTAAAGTGATCCTAAAAAAAATCTACAAAGCATTGGATATTTTAAAATCAAACCCTAATGTGGATGTGAACAAAATTGGTGCCATAGGATATTGTTTTGGTGGAGGCGGAGTCATTGAACTAGCATTAGATGGTGCAGATTTAAAAGGAGGAGTGGTTTCCTTTCATGGTTTTTTGGGTAGCAAAAATCTTGCCACCGGCGCCAAAAAAATTAAATCTAAAGTTTTAGTACACCATGGTGCTGATGATCCTTTTGTACCTAAAGCCTCTGTAGAAACTTTTGTGAAAACAGTAACTGAAGCAAAAGCTCCAGTCACTTTTATTTCTCATCCAGGAGCTGTACATGGATTCACTAGACCAGGCTCCGAAAAACTAGGGTTACCTGGACTAGCATACAATCAAAAAGCGGATTATGCGTCTTTTGATAGCATGAAAGCTTTTTTTGCCGCAAACTTCAAATAAACTAAAGGAAGTACAAAGAGGGTTAGCGCACTTGCTGTGACTAACCCTCCGATCACTACAGTTGCTAACGGTCTTTGGACTTCAGCACCTGGTGATGTACTGATTGCCATTGGTATAAACCCAATTGATGCAAGTAGGGCAGTGGTAAGAACTGGTCGTAGTCTTGAAATCGCTGCCTCTTTGACAGCTTCCTCTTTCTTTTTACCCGATTGTTCTAAACTTCGAATGAAACTGATTAATACCAATCCATTGAGAACTGCGATTCCAAATAAAGCAATAAATCCTACACCTGCCGAAATACTAAATGGTAAATTTCTGAGATAAAGAGCAAAGATTCCTCCTGTGATGGCAAATGGAACATTTAAAAAAATGATCATTGCCGATGATATTTCATTAAATGCAAAGTATAGGATTAGAAAAATAATGACGAGTGTGATTGGAACAACAACGTATAAAGTTTTTGTTGCCGATTCAAACTTTTCAAATTCACCTCCTGTTGTGTAATGATACCCTGCAGGAAACTTTATATCTTTTTGTAATACGGTTTGTACAGAATTGACAGTGCTAACCATATCATTTCCTCGAATATTAAACTGAACTAGTGCATAACGATTTTGATTTTGATGGTAAATTTGAACAGGACCATCTTCAATTTGTATCTCTGATAGTTCATGTAATGGTGCAAAAGTATTTTTACCAACTTTAACTGGAATGTTTTTAATTTGTTCTGGGTTTGGAAGAATATCTGTTTTGACAACAATTTCAAATCGTTTCATTCCTTCATAGACGATACCTGCCGGCACTCCTGACGATACAGATTCAGTGACACGATTGACATCTAATATGGATTGGTCATACCTGGCCAACTTTTCTCTGTTAGGTTTGATTCTTAAATATTCGAGTCCATATAGTTGTTCTATTCTAAGGTCTACAACACCTGGAATGTGTTTGATTTTTGTAGAAATTTCTTCTGCTATAGATTTTAGTTGGATCAAATCATCACCAAATACTTTGATTCCGACATCAGCACGAATTCCTGCCATAATTTCATTATTACGCATTTCAATTGGTTGAGACAATCCGTATGCTACCTGAGGTGCAACTCTCTCTATAATTTCTTGTAACTTAGATTCGATTTCTTTTTTTGAAAGATTCCACTCTGATCTTGGTTTCATATCCAAATACATATCTGTTTTTTCTACACCCATGGGTTCGATGGCAAGTTCAGGTGATCCAGTTCGCGAAACTACTTCAGTGATTTCTGGAATTTCTTTTAGAATCGTTTTTTCTATTTTCATGGATGATTGTAATGATTCGGTTAATGTTGTTGAGGGGTATCGACTAATTTCAATTAACAAATTTCCTTCATCTAATTTTGGAAGAAATTCACCACCGAGTCGGAAAAATAAAAAAATTGAAAGGATTAGAATTCCGATTGTTGAATAGGTAACCTTTTTAGGTTCTCTAAGGCAATAATCTAGTTTTGGCGTATACCAATGGTGGATTTTTTGAAAAAAGGGAGTTTCTCCTTCTGCAATATGTCCACCTTTCAAAAAATAAGATGCTAAAACTGGAATGATTGTGAGTGTGAGAAAAAATGCACCGAGTAACGCAAATAAGACGGTCGTTGCCATAGGAATGAACATTTTTCCTTCTGTCCCGCTGAGTGTGAGGATAGGAATGTAAACAACTCCGATGATAATTTCACCATAAATAGTTGCTTTCCTAACTTCGATAGTGGCATTCAAAATCGTTTCTTTCTGTTCCGAGTCCGTGAGATCTCTTTTTAACTCCTTTCGTTTTAAACCCAATCGTCTATGTGAATTTTCAATAAGAATCACAGCTCCATCTACAATGAGTCCAAAGTCAATGGCACCCATAGACATTAAATTGGCAGGTAAATCACGGAGAAACATGAGACTAATGGCAAATAACATAGCGAGAGGAATCATCGATGCAATGACAAGCCCTGATCTAAAATCACCAATCATCAAAAAGAGAATGATGATGACAAGAATTGCTCCTTCTGTTAAATTCCAAATGATCGTATTCAATGTATTTTTTACCATAATCGAACGATCATAATAAGGTTTGATCTTCATACCTGTTGGTAGTGTTTTTTCGATTTGAGTAATTTTGTCTTTTACTGCTGTTGTGACTTCTAATGAGTTTTCACCAAGTAACATAAGAGTCACTGCACCAACAACTTCTGACTTACCTGTTGCTGTGGCAGCACCTTTCCGTAGTCTAGGTCCTTCCACAATTTTTGCTAAGTTGTCTAAATAAATGGGAAATCCATCTCCCATTTTCCCTACTTGAATTTTATCAAAATCAGTAGTTGTTTTTAATAATCCATCACTTCCAACAATTAACTGTTCGCCGGACCTTTCTATATATCCACTACCTGTAGATAGATTATTACTTTGGACTGCGTTCACAATTTGGTTTAAAGAAACACCGAGAGATGCTGCTTTAAAAGGATCGACAATGACTTGATACTGTTTGGTTTTTCCGCCAAAACTATTGACTTCGACAATCCCAGGCACTGTTTTGAGAGTTGGGTTAATATACCAATTCAAATAAGTTGTAAGTTCCATTTGGCTATGAAATTCACTTTCTAATGTAAATTGGAACACTTCTCCAAGGCCTGTCGTGATGGGTCCAATGACTGGTTTTCCAAAAATTGCCGGTATGTTTTCTGATGCTTCTGTCAATTTTTCGCTGACCAATTGTCGACTTTTCCATAGATCCGTTCCATCGGCAAATACAGCTGTGACCAATGAAAATCCGTATCTAGAAACAGATCTTACTTCGATTAGGTTTGGAATTCCCGTAATGGCTCTTTCCACAGGCAAAGTGATGTACTGTTCTATCTCTAAAGTTGATAGTGCGGGTGATGTAGTGATGACTTGTACTTGAACATTTGTAATGTCAGGAACAGCATCTACTTTTAAATGGTTTAATGAATAAATACCACCAAATACAAGTAAGGCTGTGACTATAATTACCAATAATCGATTTTGTAAGGAAACTTGTACAATTTTAGTTAAAAATTCCATGTTTATTCCCCACCAAAGGTTGATTTGAAGAGGATCGCTTTTAACTCAAAGGCACCTTTTGTTACTACTCGATCTCCTTCTGAAATTCCAGATAAGATTTCTGTTTTTCCATCATTAGTGCTTCCTATTGAGATTTCGATCCACTGGAATTGATTGGTTTTTGATTCGATAAAAACATACTTTTGATTTTGATACGATTGAACGGCTTCTTCTGAAATTTGAATTCCAGATCTTCCATTTACACTTAAAATTGCTTTTCCAAATAAACCTATTTTTGCTTGTCGATTTTTATTTTTAAAAACTAGTCGAGCATGTACGGTTCTGGATTCTGGATCAACTTTTTCTCCAATATGTTCTAATACACCATCAAATTCGAAATCAGGATATGCATTTAAGACAATTTTACCTTTTATACCTTCAGATAGATATTTTAAGTCATTTTCAAAAATCTTTGCTTGAAACCATAATTGCGAAAGTTCTGCGATTGTAGTTAGATTTTGATTCCCTAATACAATGGATCCAGGGATTGCATTTCTAGAAAGAGCAAGCCCTGATCTCGGCGCATATACAGTGTAAACTCCAGAGGCTGCATTATCAATGGCTAGTCCATTGGCACGTAAGTTTTCTTCTGCGGCAATCTTTTCAGATTCAATGACTTTAAGATTAGATTCAGCATCAATATACTCTTGTTTTGCGGCCAAATTCATTTTTACTAATGAACTGATTCTATTTAAATTTTGTTCTGACGCAGTGAATTTTGATTTTGCTACTAAATAAGCTGATCTTAGTTTTGCTAACTCTGGTGAATCGATGGTAGCTAACTTTTGTCCTTTTTTGATAGTATCACCTTCAACAAAGGAAACTGAAGTAATTCTTCCGGAAATTCTTGATGCAACATCAATGATCGCATCAGGAACAGCTTCCGTTTCGCCAATTAATTCAATTTTCGTTTGGATCGGTTGGTTACTAACAACGAACGTTTCGATAGAAAGGTTTTTTCGATTTGCTTCCGATAATGTCACAATGTTTTTCGGATTCTCTGTAGTTCCTGTATTAGTATTTGTCTCTCGTAACTTCCAAATGGTGACAGAAATCACAATAAATAGAAAAGAGATGAGGAGTATTATTGTTTGTTTTTTCATGGATTCATTCCTAATGAATGGATGGGAAGACCTAAAACACGTATCAATTCAATTTGCGATAATTCAAATTCTGATTTGGTATTAAGGTAGTTTAATTTGGTTTGTAAAAGGATTCTTTGTTGGTTGATGGCATCGATGATTTTTATTTTTCCAAATCGAATTGCTTCTTGAAGGTGATTCAAGTCTGATTCTGCTCGTTCCATTTTTGACTCATCATATAGTTTGATTTCCTCAGAAAGGTTTATATAATTTGTTAATGCAAATAAAACTTCCTGTTTTATATTTCTAGAGACAGATTCTTTCAATTCCTTGGAATTATCAATTTTCGAAGAAGCTATGATTTTTTCTCCTTCATAATCTCTCCAAATTATCATCGGAAATGTCAACATTCCACCAACAACTCTTTCGTTAAATCCATCGTTTTGGGCAAAAGCACCAAGTGATACATTCGGAATTTTTTGTCGCCTAACTTCATTTTGCCGAAGAACTGCGAGTTCAATTTCTTTTTCGGAAAGTGATAGTTCTGGACGCATCTGCATTGCCATTTGGATTAAATCTGCTCTTTCTTTTGGTAAATCGCTCGGAATCGTCCAGTATTGCAATTTGATCGAATTTAGTTCGACAGGCATTCCAAGTAATACTTCTAATTCAGATTTGGAATTTTCGGATGATCTACGTGTTTGGTTCCAAATTTTAAAGATTCGAATTTCCTCTGATTCTGATAAAGCTTCATCAATTCCCGGTGATAGTCCTTCGTTGACTCTTGCTATTGAAATTTTTTTTAATTCTTTAACAAGATTTAAACTATTAAAACTATTTTCCTCTTCTAGTTGAAGGTATCGAAATCGAGTCATTTTTTTTAATGCTTCAAATTCTAAAATTCTTTTTACAGATTCTAATCGAAAGACTTGGGCTTTGAACTCTTCATCTGCAATCTGAACTGCGATTTCTCTTTTGCCATTTGTAAAAATTTCTTGGTTAACCATGACCTGAAAGTTATTGGCAGCATTGGGACCAGACAAAAGTGTAGGGCCGGTTGATTCTCCTTTTCGCGTGGCCACATAACTACTAAAAACGGGATTTGAAGGAAAATAATAGGAAGCAATTTTTTTTCTTCCAGAAATTTCCTTTAGTTTAATTTCTTCGATACGATAGTCTGGATGTTTCCTTACGATACATTGACTTAGTTCGAGTATGGAATTGTATTTATTGCAACTATATCCATTAGAATCATTTGATTCTGGATTTATTGGTAAATTAAATATACAGATAAAAACCAAACAACGAAGAGGGATTCTTTGCAGTTTGGGGAAATAATGAAAATTCATGGAACCTCCCAAGTGTTCACGCAAATGAATTGCGAATTAACTAAGTTAGGTTCTGTTTGGGCGGGCGAAAGAAACTGTTTACGGTAACAAGGTTTGGAATTTGTAATTCGGGCTGATGGATATAAACTTTATGAAGTTGGATGAGTATGTGAGATAGATACAAGTCCCAGGAACAAGAAACAATAAAATTACAAGGACAAGAAAAACAAACATGGTCTGCGTGTTCTCCTTCCTCGTTTAAATCGTGTCCGGGATTAACACCTAAGGCATGATCGAGGAAGGCATAAGGGCATGCACTTTCTGGCGAACCAATCAATCCGCAATTGACCTCATTGTCAACAATGCGTTGGTACATAAAATTGGCAGAAAATAATAAGATAAAGCTAAATAGGAAAAATCGTCTCCAGAAACTGAGTTTTTTCAAATTTAACTTCATAGGGTTACTTATAGTTTGGAATCTCCTTCGCGGTTTGCAATAACTTATCTGCAATTTCTGGAACACAAATAGGGGAAACATGACTACTATCCAAAAAAGTTTTACAATCAGTGTTTCCCTTGTTTAACGAGATTAGACGAATATTTTTTGAATTTGCACTAACCAAATTTGGGCCTAAAGTTTCAAATAAATCCCCACCTGTAATCGATTTTCTAAGTTCGTTATAGTAAGGGTGGACTTGAGGCTCCCAGATAACCATTGGAATATTATGTTCCTCTACAAGCTGAATGATTTTTTTTAAGAACATATATTCTGTTTCGGAAAAAACAAAATTTGGCAATAAACGTTCTCTCTGCGATTCACTATAATCGATAATTCGATCTTTGTATTCTTTGGGCGTAAAATTATTTATTTCCATGCCGACAAAATTGGGATCAAAAGGTCGCTTTTTATTCAGATAAGAAGCTAGCGCAATGAAATATGTATCATCGTTAGCAGTTTTACCCTTTATCAAATTCGATATTGTTTGGATAGGACTAATGTGATAGTTATAAGAAACAAATGCTAAACGCATCAAAATTTCCCGCTGAAATTTAAAATTAAAAGCTGGATAGATGTCTATCAATTCATCTTCGTGTAACATTAGTTCCTGCCATTTGGATTTGTAGGAAAAAATATTATTTTCGTTAAGCATTTCTTCCGAAAATTCTAAAAATAATACATCGGGCTTAAAGTCTGACTTTATCATAGATTTTATCATTAAATAAAATAAGAAATATTCGGAAGCTTTGATTGACGATCTTGTTTCGAAGTAGGTAGGGTATGGATAGGTATTTTTATTTACAGGTATATTTTCCCATTCATGAAAAATATCTGACCGCGAAGTACCTGTAACCACAATCACCTTTACATTTTCAGATTGTTTTTTTTTGTCTTCATCCCAAACTTTTGGTAATCCGATTAGTACGTTTTGCCCCGATTTGTATGCTCTTCTTCCTGCTTCTCTGATTTGAGGAATACAAACCAGCTTATCGATTATAAAAATCGAAAGTAAGATAAAAAAGGGATAAAGATAAATTCGTTTTTGGTTCATATGATTTTCTCAGAATTGGAAATAAATAAACGTTTCTACAGGACTCTCTATTTTTACTAAAGCAAAGAAAACAAGTAATGCGAAAATTGGAATCAACCAATTTGAAAATCTTTGTAATTTGTCTTTGAAGTAATTTTTGTATTCTACAATATGAAAGAGACAACTGGCAAAAATGAGTCCCCAGAAATCTGGGCGATAAATCATTTTACCAGTAAGATTAATACTAGCAGACCAGAAGGAGGAAATCCTTGTTAAAGTATCGATACGAAAGAAAGTGGCGAGAACAGAAAAAACTATAAATATCCAAATGGTAGCAAAAACCTGTTTTGTGAATGACATAGATTTTCTATCTGGTTTTCCAAAAGCAAATCGTTCGATGGAAAGAAAAATTCCATGAAAAAATCCCCAGAGAAAAAAAGTATAAGTATTCCCATGCCAAAGCCCAGATAGGGACATTACTAGAATGGTATTGATATTGTATCTAAGTTCTGAAACTCGATTTCCACCTAACGGAATGTACAAATAGTCGCGAATCCATGTAGAAAGAGTATAATGCCATCGACTCCAAAGTTCTGTGAAACTAACCGATAAAAATGGGGAACGAAAGTTTTCTGGAATTTCATAACCAAGTAGAAAAGCAGAACCTCTCGCTAAATCCGTATATCCGGAAAAGTCTCCATACACTTGAAAAGAAAAAGCCACTGTAGTTAATAATATTGAAATTCCATCATATTCCCCTGGGCTTATGTAAACTGGATTGATGATTTTTGCAAGTTGGTCTGCGATGAGTACTTTTTTGACCAAACCAGAAAGGATGTGTAAGATTCCTCTTTGGACAAAATCCAAAGTCAATTTGGAATGATCGATTTGATCATAAAAATCATCATGGCGCATGATTGGGCCAGCAATGAGTTGTGGAAAAAATAAAATGAATAATAGAAAGTTAATAAACGGAGATTCTGTAAATTTTCCTCTCCATGCATCTACCAAATATGCAATCATTTGGAAGGTATAAAAACTGATTGCTAGTGGTAATACAATTTCGGATAAAGATTGGAAAAAAGGAATGCTCAATTCGCCTTCTAACATTAAATATTTTATATATGTTAGGAAATATTTGAAAAAACATAAGTTGATCAAATTGATTCCTACACCCAAAATTAAAAAGAATCTGTTTTTAGTTTTAAGTATACCAAGAACACAAAGATGAGTGAGAAGGATGAAAATTACGAAATGTATTAAAAATGATCCACTCCAGTATCCGTAAAAAATAAGCGAAAAAACAATGAGGAGGTATTTGCGAAAACGAGAAGGTAAAATCCAATAGATAATATAACAGGCGATAAAAAAGAAAAAATAATCAATGGAATTGAACAGCATTTACCCTAGAATTTCCGCGATATTTTTTTCTGCCAGTCATTTTACACAATCATACTTGCCTCAAAAATCAAATCCAAGAAGATCAGTCTTCATGGCGACTCAAAATACACTGTGGACACCAAGCTCAAAAGAAACCAATCTTTCCCGATTCCAAGGGCATTTAGAAACTAAGTTTGCGAAATCATTTTCTGATTATGTTTCTTTACACAAATTTTCAGTGGATGAATACGATCTGTTTTGGAAGGAGTGGCTTTCTTATTCAGGTTTTAAGTTACATAAAGAACCCAAAAAAACAATCGAACGAGGATCACATTTTTCAAACTCAGTTTGGTTTCCGGATGCACTCTTTAACTTTGCTGAAAATTTACTTGAGGTTGGGGATCCCGATTCTTTTGCATTGGTATTTTATTCTGAAGATGGGCAGATCCAAAAATTAAAATATTCTGAACTAAAATTGGAAGTATTAAAACTTCAAAAACATTTGATAGGGCTTGGAGTAAAAAAAGGAGATCGCATCGTTGGACTTGTACCAAATGCTCCTATCGCTACTATTGGGATGTTAGCAACAACATCGTTAGGTGCTATATGGTCAAGTGCCTCTCCAGATTTTGGTATACGCGGAATTTTAGACAGATTCGAACAAATCAATCCAAAAGTATTAATTTCAGTGGAATCGTATTTGTTCAAAGGAAAAAAGATTTCGATTACAGATAAACTAGAAGAA